>NZ_JBMMUC010000006.1:0-230866 GCF_049257175.1 Pseudoalteromonas mucoides | reverse complement strand
GCTATCAGCTATCAGCTATCAGCTATCAGCTATCAGCTATCAGCTATCAGCTATCAGCTATCAGCTATCAGCTATCAGCTATCAGCTATCAGCTATCAGCTATCAGCTATCAGCTATCAGCTATCAGCTATCAGCTATCAGCTATCAGCTATCAGCTATCAGCTATCAGCTATCAGCTATCAGCTATCAGCTATCAGCTATCAGCTATCAGCTATCAGCTATCAGCTATCAGCTATCAGCTATCAGCTAGAAATTTTGTTCATATTAACCTACGTGTCAAGAGAATCTTGTCTTTCCTGACGGCTGACGGCTTAAAGCTGACAGCTCAAATCGCAGACATTAAAAAACCCGAGACAAAGCTCGGTTTTTTTTAGTATTAATTAGCTAGGCTAACTATTACTCTACGATAGTTGCTACAAAGCACCTACGCCTAAGGTAAGAACGCCACCTTCACATGACATAAATCGCACACATTAAAAAACCCGAGACAAAGCTCGGGTTTTTTTAGTATTAATTAGCTAAGCTAACTATTACTCAACGATAGTTGCTACAACACCAGCACCTACAGTACGGCCACCTTCACGGATAGCGAAACGAAGACCTTCATCCATCGCGATTGGCGCGATTAGAGTTACAGTCATCTTAACGTTATCACCAGGCATTACCATTTCTACGCCATCTGGTAACTGTACGTCACCAGTTACGTCAGTTGTACGGAAGTAGAACTGTGGACGGTAACCTTTGAAGAAAGGAGTATGACGACCACCTTCATCTTTAGAAAGTACGTATACTTCTGAAGTGAATGTAGTGTGTGGGTTGATTGAACCAGGCTTAGCTAGTACTTGACCACGTTCAACGTCTTCACGCTTAGTACCACGTAGAAGTGCACCAATGTTCTCACCAGCACGACCTTCGTCAAGAAGCTTACGGAACATCTCAACACCAGTACAAGTAGACTTAGTAGTCTCTTTGATACCAACGATTTCAACTTCGTCATTCACGTTGATGATACCAGCTTCAACACGACCAGTTACAACTGTACCACGGCCTTGGATTGAGAAAACATCTTCGATAGGCATGATGAATGGCTTATCGATGTCACGCTCTGGCTCTGGGATGTAAGAATCTAGTGCTTCTGCAAGCTCAACGATCTTGTCTTCCCATTGCTTTTCGCCTTCAAGTGCTTTAAGTGCAGAACCTTGAATTAGTGGTAAGTCATCACCTGGGAAGTCATATTCAGAAAGAAGTTCACGAACTTCCATTTCTACTAGCTCAAGTAGCTCTTCGTCATCAACCATGTCACATTTGTTCATGAATACGATGATGTAAGGAACGCCAACCTGACGAGAAAGTAGGATGTGCTCACGAGTTTGTGGCATAGGGCCATCAGTCGCAGCTACTACTAAGATAGCGCCGTCCATTTGAGCAGCACCAGTGATCATGTTTTTAACATAATCGGCGTGTCCAGGACAATCTACGTGTGCGTAGTGACGAGTAGGAGTATCGTACTCAACGTGTGAAGTTGAGATTGTGATACCACGCTCGCGCTCTTCTGGAGCGTTATCGATTGATGCGAAGTCTTTAGCTACACCACCGTATACTTTTGCAAGTACGTTAGTGATTGCTGCAGTTAGGGTTGTTTTACCGTGGTCAACGTGGCCGATTGTACCAACGTTTACGTGCGGTTTTACGCGTTCAAACTTTTCTTTTGCCATCTTAAAAAATTCCTATAAAGAAATTAAAGGTTAAGCTCGTTATTGAGCTAAACCAAGCTAAAAATTACTTAAGTGCGAGCTGCAATTATTTTATCTGCAACATTTTTTGCGGCTTCTGCGTACTTCAAAAACTCCATAGAGTATGAGGCACGGCCTTGTGTTGCAGATCGCAGATCAGTTGCATAACCAAACATTTCAGAGAGCGGTACTAAAGCGTTAACTTGTTTAAGTCCGCCTAGTGCTTCTTCCATGCCTTCGATCATGCCGCGACGACGGTTTAAGTCGCCAACTACATCACCCATGTTTGCTTCAGGAGTGAGTACTTCAACCTTCATCATTGGCTCTAAAAGTACAGGGTTGGCATCAAGTGCGCCCTGCTTCATTGCCAAAGAACCTGCTATTTTAAATGCCATTTCATTCGAATCAACATCATGGAATGAACCATCATATAAAGTCGCTTTCACGCCAAGTAATGGGTAGCCGGCCAGCACACCTTGAGCCATTTGCTCTTGGATGCCTTTGTCTACCGCAGGGATGTATTCTTTAGGAACTGAGCCACCTACGGTTTCGTTAACGAACTCGTAAATTGGGGCTTCATCATCCGAAATATCCATCGGTTCAAGTTTAAGCCAGACGTGACCATATTGACCACGACCACCTGATTGACGTACGAACTTTCCTTCTACCTTAACGGTATCACGGATAGCTTCACGGTAAGAAACCTGCGGCTTACCAACGTTACATTCAACACTGAATTCACGTTTCATACGGTCGACAATGATATCGAGGTGAAGTTCACCCATACCAGAAATTATAGTCTGGCCTGATTCATCATCAGTTTGTACACGGAAAGATGGATCTTCAGCCGCTAGTTTACCTAGTGCGATAGCCATCTTGTCCTGGTCAGCGATTGTGCGAGGCTCAACCGCAACAGAGATTACTGGTTCTGGGAATTCCATACGCTCAAGCGTAATTTTAGAATTCGGATCACACAGTGTTTCACCTGTTGTTACGTCTTTAAGACCAATAGCCGCCGCGATGTCGCCTGCGTGGACTTCTTTGATCTCTTCACGTGAGTTTGAATGCATCTGAACGATACGACCAAGGCGCTCACGCTTACTTTTTACTGGGTTGTAAACCGCATCACCCTGTTTAACAGTACCAGAGTAAACACGGAAAAAGGTTAAAGTACCAACGAACGGGTCTGTTGCAATCTTAAAAGCAAGTGCAGCAAACGGTGCGTTGTCATCAGCTGGACGTTCTTCCTCAGTGCCATCTTCAAGGATACCTTGAATTTGTTTCACTTGTGTTGGTGCAGGCATATATTCAATAACGCCATCAAGCACAGCTTGAACGCCTTTATTTTTAAATGCACTACCACAAGTCATTGGGACGATTTCGTTTGCTAATGTACGCTGACGCAAAGCTGCTTTAATTTCAGCTTCGCTCAGGTCTTCACCTTCCAAATACTTATCCATTAGTTCTTCAGAGGCTTCAGCAGCACTTTCAACTAAGTGAGAGTGCCATTCTTCAGCGAGCTCTTGAAGTTCTGCCGGTATTGCCTCATAAGAGAAAGTCATGCCCTGGTCTTCAGAATTCCAGTTAATCACTTTCATTTTTATAAGGTCAATTACACCTTTAAAGTCGTCTTCAGCGCCAACAGGTAGCTGAATTGGAACAGGCGTTGCTCCAAGACGAGATTTCACCTGGCTAACAACCGTTAAGAAGTCAGCGCCCGTGCGATCCATTTTATTAACGAAGATCATTCTCGGAACTTCGTATTTGTTCGCTTGACGCCAAACTGTCTCAGTTTGTGGCTGTACACCTGATGAAGCACAAAGAACAACTACCGCACCATCGAGTACACGTAAAGAACGTTCTACTTCGATAGTGAAATCTACGTGTCCTGGAGTATCAATGATATTGATACGATGGTCGTCAAATTGCGCGTCCATCCCTTTCCAGAAACACGTTGTTGCAGCAGAAGTGATTGTGATACCACGCTCTTGTTCCTGCTCCATCCAATCCATAGTTGCGGCGCCATCATGTACTTCACCGATCTTATGAGAAAGACCCGTGTAGAACAGAACACGTTCTGTTGTGGTGGTTTTGCCTGCATCTACGTGAGCAACAATACCGATATTACGATAGCGCTCAAGTGGAGTTGTACGTGCCATATGATCCTCTTAAAGGTTAAGGGCAGATTACCAACGGTAATGAGCGAATGCTTTATTCGCTTCAGCCATACGGTGAACGTCTTCACGTTTCTTAACCGCAGTGCCTTTGTTATCAGCAGCGTCAACGATTTCTTGAGCTAAACGTAAGCCCATAGATTTTTCGCCACGCTTACGTGCAGCGTCTACTAACCAACGCATACCTAATGCGTTGCGACGTACTGGACGTACTTCAACTGGTACTTGATAAGTTGAACCACCAACACGGCGAGATTTAACCTCTACCTGTGGACGGATGTTATCAAGTGCAGACTCAAAGATTTCAAGGTGCGATTTGCCTGATTTCTCAGCAGCCACATCTAGCGCACCGTAAACGATTTTTTCAGCAGTAGATTTCTTGCCGTCTAACATTACGATGTTAACGAATTTTGCAAGAAGTTCCGATCCGAACTTAGGATCTGGAAGAATTTTACGTTGACCTATTACGCGTCTTCTAGGCATTTTGTATCTCCGGTTTATTCAGGTTTGCTCTTTCGAGACAATAACCCAAAA
Organism: Pseudoalteromonas mucoides; assembly: GCF_049257175.1. Lineage (NCBI taxonomy): Bacteria > Pseudomonadati > Pseudomonadota > Gammaproteobacteria > Alteromonadales > Pseudoalteromonadaceae > Pseudoalteromonas > Pseudoalteromonas mucoides. The sequence continues at coordinate 226,425 of NZ_JBMMUC010000006.1, read as the reverse complement.
CAATAATTAATAATATTTAGTGCTTGGCCTTACTAACGGAATACAATTAGCCCTTAGGGCGTTTTGCACCGTATTTAGAACGAGCTTGACGACGGTCGCTTACGCCTGCACAGTCAAGTGCACCACGTACAGTGTGGAAACGCACACCTGGTAAATCTTTAACACGACCACCACGGATTAGGATTACACTGTGCTCTTGAAGGTTATGACCTTCACCACCGATGTATGATGTTACTTCGAAACCGTTAGTTAAACGTACACGAGCTACTTTACGTAACGCCGAGTTTGGTTTCTTAGGTGTAGTTGTATATACGCGAGTACATACACCACGCTTTTGCGGACACGCTTTAAGCGCAGCTGAGTTACTTTTAGTAACCTTGCTACGACGTGGCTTACGCACTAGCTGGTTAATAGTTGCCATTTAAATAGCTCCTGAAATTAAAATTACTACTGAAAAAAATAAAAAAATCCGCCCTTTTTACAAGCTCGTTACAAACGCGCAGGTAAATGGGTGGCGGAATTTTAATGAGCAAAGATTAACCTGTCAACATAAACCGTTAGCAAGGCAGTAGATATCTGCCTTGCTAAAATCTAATCTATTGATTAGATTCAGTTTATTGATTTCCAGATAAATCAGCGTTTAAAGCATCTGTTAGTGCTTGAGTCGCCTCTTCTGCACTTACTGTTTGCTCTTCAACAACTAAACTTTGCTTACGACGTGCCATACGATCTTGATGATACGCAAAACCGGTACCGGCTGGGATCAAACGACCCACAATTACGTTTTCTTTCAGACCGCGAAGTTCATCGCTCTTACCATTTACAGCGGCTTCTGTTAGGACACGAGTTGTCTCCTGGAACGAGGCTGCCGAGATGAAAGATTCTGTGGCTAGTGATGCTTTAGTGATACCCATTAATTGGATTTCATACTTAGCAGGTAACTTGCCTTGAGCTTCTAAGTCGCGGTTTGCGATATTAACGCGTGCCACTTCAATTTGCTCACCGGCTAAGAATTCACTATGGCCGCCGTCAAGGATGGTACATTTACGGATCATCTGACGGATAATTGTTTCAATGTGCTTGTCATTGATCTTAACGCCTTGCAAACGGTAAACCTCTTGCACTTCGTTAACGATGTAGTTAGCAACATGAGTCACACCACGTAGGCGTAAGATGTCATGTGGTGATTCAGGACCATCGGCGATAACTTCACCTTTAGACACTTGCTCACCTTCAAACACGTTAAGTTGACGCCACTTAGGAATCATTTCTTCGTAATGATCGCCTTCTGGTGGAGTAATAACTAAACGCTTCTTACCTTTAGTCTCTTTACCGAAGCTAATAGTACCTGTGATCTCAGCTAAGATAGCTGGCTCTTTCGGTTTACGCGCTTCAAATAAGTCGGCTACGCGTGGTAGACCACCCGTGATATCACGAGTTTTCGAACCTTCTTGCGGGATACGTGCTAACACGTCACCAGGGTTTGCAGTCGCACCATCTGTTACTTCAATCGTAGTGAATGAAGGAAGACGTGTTTCTTGCAAGCCGCGCTCTTCACTTTCGATGATAAGCTTAGGCTCTTTCGCATTCGCTTTAGCAAGATCTTTAACAACGATACGAGTTAAACCGGTTAATTCATCAGTTTGTGTCTCTGTATTCGAGTCATCGATATCGCTAAACGATACTTTTGATTTATGCTCAAGAACGATTGGGTGACTATGCGGGTCCCAAGTAGCAACGATGTCGTTACCTTGAACTTCAGCATTGTCTTGCACTGTTAATACCGCACCGTAAGGTACTTTATAACGTTCTTTCTCACGACCATAGCTATCGATGATAGTGATCTCAGTAGAACGAGAGGTAATAACAATCTTACCGTCTGTGTTTAACACATACTTAGCGTTATGAAGCTTCAATGTACCGTTAGTTTTAACTTGTACATTGTTTTCAGCAGATGCTCTTGATGCCGCACCACCGATGTGGAATGTACGCATCGTAAGCTGTGTACCCGGCTCACCGATTGACTGTGCCGCGATAACACCAACTGATTCACCCGCGTTGATGATATGACCACGTGCAAGGTCACGACCATAACACTTAGCACATACACCAAAGTCGTTATCACATGTGATAACTGAGCGTACGCGAACTTCATCAACTGAGTGCTCTTCTAACAGGTCACACAGTTTTTCATCAAGCATGATATTACGTTCAACAAGTACTGTATTAGTACCTGGAATAACGATATCTTCAGCAACAACACGACCAAGAACACGTTCGCGAAGTGCTTCTACAACGTCACCACCTTCAATAAGCGGTTTCATTGTTAAGCCATCTTCTGTGCCACAATCGTCTTCGTTGATTACCAAATCTTGTGCAACGTCTACTAGACGACGCGTTAGGTAACCCGAGTTCGCTGTTTTCAGTGCTGTATCGGCAAGACCTTTACGCGCACCGTGCGTTGAGATGAAGTACTGAAGTACGTTTAGACCTTCACGGAAGTTAGCCGTGATTGGCGTCTCGATGATTGAACCATCTGGACGTGCCATTAGACCACGCATACCTGCTAGCTGACGGATCTGAGCGGCACTACCACGAGCACCTGAGTCGGCCATCATAAACACTGAGTTAAATGATGGTTGCTCTTCTTCTTCACCTTTAGCATTGATAACCGTGTCTTTTGACAAGTTGGCCATCATTTCACGTGATAAGTTTTCATTTACACGTGACCAGATATCGATAACTTTATTGTACTTTTCACCAGCCGTTACAAGACCTGATTGGAATTGTTGGTTGATTTCAGTTACTTCAGCTTCTGCTGCTTCAATGATTGATGCTTTAACTGGTGGGATAACTAAGTCATCGATACCAATTGAAACACCTGATTTCATTGCGTAGTGGAAACCGGTGTACATAACTTGGTCAGCAAACACAACGGTGTCTTTTAGACCTAGACGACGGTAACACTCGTTTAATAAGCTAGAAATCTGCTTTTTACCTAATGCTTGGTTGATTGACTCAAACGGCATACCTTTAGGTAAAATTAGAGACAGAATTGCACGACCAACAGTGGTCTCGATAATAGTAATAGTATCTTCTACTACACCATTTTCGTTCTTCACTGATTGGCTAATACGAACTTTTACGCGAGCGTGAAGTTCAGCATTGCCACTACGGTATGCTTTTTCTGCTTCTTTTGGATCTTTAAATACAGTACCTTCGCCTTTCGCATTAATGCGATCACGCGTCATGTAGTAAAGACCTAATACAACGTCCTGTGAAGGAACGATGATTGGCTCACCATTAGCAGGCGATAAGATGTTGTTAGTCGACATCATTAGCGCACGTGCTTCTAGCTGTGCTTCAATCGTTAACGGTACGTGTACCGCCATTTGGTCACCATCGAAGTCGGCGTTGTAAGCCGCACATACTAATGGGTGCAAGTGAATTGCTTTACCTTCGATAAGCACAGGTTCAAACGCTTGGATACCCAAACGGTGAAGTGTTGGTGCACGGTTAAGTAATACTGGATGTTCACGAATTACTTCGTCTAATACATCCCATACTTCCGGAACTTCACGCTCTACCATTTTCTTAGCAGCTTTGATTGTCGTAGCCATGCCGCGACGCTCTAATTTGCCATAGATGAATGGTTTGAATAGCTCAAGTGCCATCTTCTTAGGAAGACCACATTGGTGAAGCTTAAGAGTAGGACCAACCGTGATTACAGAACGGCCTGAGTAATCTACACGCTTACCAAGTAAGTTCTGACGGAAACGACCTTGCTTACCCTTGATCATATCAGCAAGAGATTTAAGCGGACGCTTGTTAGAACCTGTAATTGCACGACCACGACGACCGTTATCAAGTAGCGCATCTACCGCTTCTTGTAACATACGTTTTTCGTTGCGTACGATAATGTCTGGTGCTGCTAAATCTAGTAGACGCTTAAGACGGTTATTACGGTTAATAACACGACGGTAAAGGTCATTTAGATCAGATGTCGCAAAACGACCACCGTCTAGTGGTACTAATGGACGTAGATCTGGTGGCAATACTGGAAGTACTGTCATGATCATCCACTCAGGGTTGTTACCTGATTGGTGGAACGATTCCATTAATTTAAGACGTTTAGTGATCTTCTTACGCTTAGTTTCAGAGTTAATTGTTGGTAACTCTTCACGCATCTCAGCAATTAATTGGCCAAGATCAAGTTCACGAAGCAAGTCTAATACTGCTTCAGCACCCATCTTCGCTTCAAATTCATCACCATGCTCTTCAAGTGCATCTAGGTATTCTTCTTCACCTAATAGTTGACCACGCTCAAGCGTTGTCATACCAGGCTCAGTTACTACGAATGATTCGAAGTAAAGAACACGTTCAATATCACGAAGCGTCATATCAAGCATTAAGCCGATACGTGACGGTAATGATTTTAAGAACCAAATATGCGCAACTGGGCTTGCCAAGTCGATGTGACCCATTCTGTCACGACGCACTTTAGTCAGTGTTACTTCAACGCCACACTTTTCACAGATCACACCACGGTGTTTAAGGCGTTTATATTTACCACATAAACACTCATAATCTTTCACTGGACCGAAAATACGGGCACAGAATAAGCCATCGCGCTCAGGCTTGAAAGTACGGTAGTTAATAGTCTCAGGTTTCTTTACTTCACCGTATGACCATGAACGAACCATGTCTGGTGAAGCAAGACCAATGCGAATTGCATCGAATTCTTCGGTCTTATTTTGTTGCTTCAGAAACTTAAGTAAGTCTTTCACCTTAGCTCTCCTGTCGGAGTTAATCTTGAGGGCGGATAATCTCGCCCCTACATTCTATTCGGCCGTAACAGGTGCTACAGGCTAGCTGTAGCACCTAATTGGCTTAATTTTCTTCCAACTCGATGTTGATACCCAGTGAGCGGATTTCTTTCAACAATACGTTGAACGATTCTGGCATACCTGGTTCCATTTTATGGTTACCATCAACGATGTTTTTATACATCTTAGTACGACCGTTCACGTCATCCGATTTCACTGTTAGCATTTCTTGTAGCGTGTAAGCAGCACCGTATGCTTCAAGTGCCCATACTTCCATCTCACCGAAACGCTGGCCACCGAACTGTGCTTTACCACCCAACGGCTGTTGAGTAACAAGGCTATAAGAACCAGTTGAACGCGCATGCATCTTGTCATCAACTAAGTGATTTAGTTTCAGCATGTACATGTAACCTACAGTTACTTGACGTTCAAACTGATCGCCAGTACGGCCATCATAAAGTGTAACCTGACCACTTCTTGGGTAGCCACCTAACTCAAGCATGTCTTTGATTTCGTCTTCTTTCGCGCCATCAAATGCAGGAGTAGCGATTGGTAAACCACCTTTTAAGTTTACAGCTAAGCGACGAACTTCATCATCAGAGAAGCTAGCAATGTCTACTTTTTGACGGCAATCACCGATCTCGTAGGCTTGCTTGATGAATTCACGTAGCTCATGAAGCTCACGTTGTTCTTTCATCATTTCTTCTAGACGTTCGCCGATACCACGTGCAGCTAGACCCATATGTGTTTCAAGGATCTGACCGATGTTCATACGTGATGGTACACCTAGTGGATTCAATACGATATCTACCGTACGACCTTTGTCATCGTATGGCATATCTTCTACTGGTACGATAGTCGAGATAACACCTTTGTTACCGTGACGACCCGCCATCTTATCACCTGGTTGGATACGACGTTTAACAGCTAGGTATACTTTAACAATCTTAAGTACGCCTGGTGCTAAGTCATCACCTTGAGTGATCTTACGACGTTTGTTTTCAAACTTCTTATCGTATTCAGCTTTAAGCTCATCGTACTGTGCAGCTAGTTGCTCAAGTTCAGCTTGCTTGTCTTCTTCAGCAAGGCTTTGAGTTAGTAGCTTCTCAGCATTAAGTGTCGCTAATTGTTCTTCGTTTTGACCAGCTGCCACAAGTAACTTGCGAGCACGGTCTAACACGCCTGCTTCAAGAATACGGAATTCTTCGTTAAAGTCTTTTTTCGCATCACGAAGTTGCATTTCTTCAACTTCTAGCGCGCGCTTGTCTTTTTCAACACCGTCACGGGTGAAAACTTGAACGTCGATTACAGTACCAGTTACAGAGTTTGGTACACGTAATGAGCTGTCTTTAACGTCAGACGCTTTTTCACCGAAGATAGCACGTAGTAGCTTCTCTTCTGGTGTTAATTGCGTTTCGCCTTTCGGAGTCACTTTACCTACTAGGATATCGCCGCCTTTAACTTCAGCACCGATATAAACAACACCTGATTCATCAAGCTTGCCTAGTGCAGATTCGCCGACATTCGGGATATCTGCTGTGATCTCTTCAGGACCTAACTTAGTATCACGGGCGATACACTGTAGTTCTTGAATATGGATAGTCGTTAGACGATCTTCTTCAACTACGCGCTCTGATAGTAGGATTGAATCCTCGAAGTTATAACCGTTCCATGGCATGAATGCCACGCGAAGGTTTTGACCAAGGGCTAAGTCACCTAAGTCAGTCGAAGGACCATCTGCTAATACATCGCCACGAGTAACCGGTTCACCAACCATACAAGTTGGTTTTTGGTTAATACATGTGTTTTGGTTAGAACGGGTGTATTTAGTTAAGTTGTAGATGTCGATACCCGCTTCACCAGGGATGCGTTCTTCTTCATGTACATTAACAACGATGCGACTTGCGTCAGCATACATTACTTCACCACCACGTTTTGCAACAATCGTTACACCAGAATCTTTCGCTAGTGTTAACTCAATACCTGTACCTACTAACGGCTTATCCGCTTTCAATGTTGGTACTGCTTGACGTTGCATGTTTGAACCCATCAATGCACGGTTAGCATCATCGTGTTCTAGGAACGGGATAAGTGCTGCCGCTACAGAGATAACCTGTTGTGGTGATACATCCATATATTGCTGGTCCATGCGACCCATAAAGGTTGATTCACCTTTGTGTCGACATGGGATTAATTCATCAACAAACTCATTGGTTTCAGTTAAGTTTGAGTTCGCCTGCGCGATAACAAACTGACCTTCTTCAATGGCTGATAAGTAATCAACTTCATCAGTTACAACACCGTCTACCACTTTGCGGTAAGGTGTTTCTAAGAAACCATAGTCATTTGTACGTGCGTACGTAGACAATGAGTTAATTAGACCGATGTTTGGACCCTCAGGAGTCTCGATTGGACATACGCGACCATAGTGAGTTACGTGAACGTCACGTACTTCAAAGCCAGCGCGTTCACGTGTTAGACCGCCCGGACCTAATGCAGAAATACGACGCTTGTGCGTTACTTCTGATAGCGGATTATTTTGGTCCATGAACTGTGATAACTGAGATGAACCAAAGAACTCTTTAACTGCTGCCGAAATAGGCTTAGCGTTAATTAGATCTTGTGGCATTATCGCATCAAGGTCACCTAAGCTTAAACGCTCACGTACAGCACGTTCAACACGTACTAAACCTACACGGAATTGGTTCTCAGCCATTTCGCCAACACTACGGATACGACGGTTGCCTAAGTGGTCAATATCATCAACATCGCCTTGACCGTTACGAATAGCAATTAATACCTTCATAACAGACACGATGTCTTCTTTGCTTAATGTGCCTGGGCCTGTGTCAGTGTCATAACCAACACGGCTATTGAACTTCATACGACCTACAGTTGATAAGTCATAGCGTTCTTCTGAGAAGAATAAGTTCTCAAATAAGGCTTCAGCCGCGTCTTTCGTCGGTGGCTCGCCTGGGCGCATCATGCGATAAATTTCGACAAGTGCTTCTAAACGGTTAGTGCTTGAATCGATACGTAAGGTATCTGAAATATATGCACCGCTGTCAACTTCGTTGATATATAAAGTATCAATCTTAGTGTGACCCGCTTTTACAAGCTCAGCCATTACTTCAAGTGTTAGCTCGTCATTAGCAGTTGCAATGATTTCACCCGTTGACTCGTCAACGTAGTTCTTTGCAATAACACGGCCAATGATGTACTCATGTGGTACTTCTAACTGAGTAATGCCTTTTTTCTCAATGCTCTTGATATGACGCGCAGTAATACGACGGCCACTTTCAACCAGCACATCACCGTCTTCACCTTTAATATCAAAGGCAGCGGTTTCACCACGTAAACGTGCAGGCACAAGTTCCATAAGAACTTTACCGTCAGTTACTTCAAACGCAGTTGTGTCGAAGAACATCTCAAGGATTTCTTCAGTCGTGTACTCAAGTGCACGTAAAATGATAGACGCCGGTAATTTACGACGACGGTCAATACGTACATATAAGTTATCTTTTGCATCAAACTCAAAGTCTAACCATGAACCACGGTAAGGAATTACACGTGCGTTATATAGTACTTTACCCGATGAGTGAGTTTTACCGCGGTCGTTATCAAAGAATACACCAGGGCTACGGTGTAGCTGAGAAACGATAACACGCTCTGTACCATTGATTACAAAGGTACCGGTATCGGTCATGAGCGGAATTTCGCCCATGTAAACTTCTTGCTCTTTAATGTCTTTAACTGTGCCTGGAGCTTCTTTGTCCATTACTACAAGACGCAATTTTACGCGAAGTGGAGCAGAAAAAGTCACACCGCGAATTTGACATTCTTTTACATCGAAAACTGGCTCACCAATACGATAACTTACGTATTGAAGCTCAGAATTTCCCGAGTAGCTTTTGATTGGAAACACAGATTGGAAGGCTGCTTCCAAACCATGATCGCCATCAGCGTCCGGGACTAAGAATTTTTTAAACGATTCTAACTGCGTCGACAGTAAGAAAGGTATATCCAATACTTGTGGACGTTTACCAAAATCCTTACGGATACGTTTCTTTTCAGAATAAGAGTAAGCCATGGGGTTCCTCAGCTTGCTGATCTTTGACCCGACCTGTTCTTGTAAGAACAGACTTAACTGGCATCTATGCCAAGATGTACAACATTTAATTGTTGTTCCGATAAACTCCCACTTTAACACTAGCAAACTATAAAGCGTTGAAAGTAAAGAGAAAATCAGATTTTATTTGCGCTATAAGAATAGTCGCTATATAGCGCAAAAAGGCCGGTGATTAAATAATCACCAGCCCTTGCCTGATTTCTCAGACAGCGAACCTAGCAAAAGCTAGATTACTTAACCTCAACTTCAGCACCAGCTTCAGAAAGATCTTTAGCAAGAGCTTCAGCTTCTTCTTTAGAGATACCTTCTTTAACTGGAGTTGGAGCAGCTTCAACAAGAGCTTTCGCTTCTTTAAGGCCTAGGCCAGTTGCGCCACGTACAGCTTTGATTGCCGCAACCTTGTTAGCGCCAGCGCCAGTAAGGATTACGTCAAATTCAGTTTTCTCTTCAGCAGCTTCAGCAGCAGGACCTGCTACCATAGCAGCTGCAGCAGTTACGCCGAATTTTTCTTCCATTGCTTCAACAAGAGCAACAACGTCCATTACTGACATTTCAGCAATTGCGTCAAGGATTTGGTCTTTAGTTACAGACATTACAAATTTCCTAATAATTAACGGACTCAAAGGTCCAAAAAAATTTTACACCGAAAGAGAGTTTAAACAGCTTAAAATTAAGCAGCTTGCTCTTCTTTCTGTACGCGTACTGCTTCAATTGTTTTACACAATTTGCCGGCAGACGCTTCTTTCATAGCGCTCATTAAGCGTGCAACAGCTTCGTCGTATGTAGGTAGAGTTGCAAGCATAGCTGCGTCTACTACATTACCTTCAAAAGCGGCCGTTTTAATTTCGAATTTCTCATTCTTTTTCGCGAAATCTGAGAAGATACGCGCAGCAGCACCTGGGTGCTCTGATGAGAAAGCGATTAAGCTTGGACCAACTAATGAATCGTTAAGGCACTCAAAATCTGTTCCTTCGATAGCACGTTTTGCTAGAGTGTTACGGACAACTTTCATCCAAACACCGTTCTCACGAGCTTCTTTACGAAGGGCAGTAATTGCACCAACTGTTACACCACGAGAATCTGCGATTACTGCAGATAGAGCACCAGTGGCTGCTTCGTTGACTTCAGCAACAATTGCTTTTTTGCCTTGAAGATTTAAAGCCATGGGTGTTACTCCTGGTTTAATGGGTTACCGTTATCGGTTTCCCTGTTTTACTCTTCCCCACCACACGTGATGGAGATGCTTTTTACGGCGAGAGCCAGAAGAGATTAGGAAAAATCTATCTGGGGATTCACACCGTCTACGTAGGTAAAATTAAGGCCTAAACCACCTACGGTCTTGGACGGAAGCCCAATTTATCGCTTTACCCGAAGGCGCACCGAAATTATGGACTTCAACCCGAATTCTTTATTTTGTTGAGTAATCAAATTATTCAACAAAATGGCGCAAAATTATAGTACAAATTTCACGCCATGTAAACACCTATTAAGCTACAGTTGTGCTTAAAGTGCCTTGGTCAACAGAAACACCTGCGCCCATTGTTGTAGAGATAGTTACTTTCTTCACGTAAGTACCTTTAGCTTGAGAAGGTTTAGCCTTCTTAAGCGCAACAATAAGAGATTCAAGGTTTTCTTGAAGTTGCTCAGCTGTGAAATCAACCTTACCAATAGTAGTGTGGATGATACCATTTTTGTCATTGCGGTAACGCACTTGACCAGCTTTAGCATTTTTAACTGCTTCTGCAACGTTAGGTGTTACAGTACCAGTTTTAGGGTTTGGCATTAGACCACGTGGGCCTAAAATTTGACCTAGTTGACCAACAACACGCATAGCGTCTGGTGATGCAACAACAACGTCAAAGTTCATCTCGCCTTTCTTAACTAGATCAGCAAGATCTTCCATACCTACAAGCTCAGCACCGGCTTCTTTCGCAGCTTCTGCGTTAGCGCCTTGTGTGAATACTGCAACGCGAACGTCACGACCAGTACCGTTAGGTAGTACAGTTGCACCACGAACGTTTTGATCAGATTTACGAGCATCGATACCAAGGTTAACGGCAACGTCAACACTTTCTACGAATTTAGCTGTCGCTAACTCTTTTAAAAGAGCAACTGCTTCATTGATTTCGTAATCTTTAGTTACTTCCACTTTCTCGCGGATAGTACGCATACGTTTAGTTAATTTAGCCATTGTCTTAGTCCTCTACGTTCAAGCCCATCGCACGCGCAGAACCTGCGATAGTGCGAACCGCAGCGTCTAAATCAGCCGCTGTAAGGTCAGGTTTTTTAGTCTCAACGATTTCTTCAAGTTGAGCACGAGTTACCGTACCTACTTTTTCAGTGTTAGGACGGCCTGAGCCTGATTTGATGCCTGCAGCTTTCTTAAGTAAGTAAGCAGCCGGTGGCGTTTTCATGTCGAACGTAAATGAACGGTCGCCGTAAACAGAGATCACTACAGGAACTGGAGCGCCTTTTTCGATAGATTCTGTACGTGCGTTGAACGCTTTACAGAATTCCATGATGTTTACACCGTGTTGACCTAGTGCTGGACCTACTGGAGGACTAGGGTTAGCCATACCAGCAGCAACTTGTAGCTTGATTAGAGCTTCAACTTTCTTAGCCATTATAAATACCTCATTAGGTGGGTCTTAGCCTTGTGCGCGCGAGGACGCGTACTCTAGCGGCTTCCCAGTTTAAAAATTGGTTTCGTACTTTTTGTAATCAATTCAAGAAATTCTATCCCTGAATACAAAAAGGCCGCTGATTATAAGTTAATCAGCGGCCTTTTTCAAGTCCTATGCAAAGTAATAAATCACTTCACATAAACTATCTAATTTTTATTACTTATCTTGCTCAACTTGACCAAATTCAAGGTCAACTGGCGTAGAACGACCAAAGATAAGTACAGATACTTTTACGCGACTCTTTTCGTAGTCAACTGCTTCAACCACACCACTGAAGTCAGCGAATGGGCCATCAACAACACGAACAACTTCACCTGGTTCAAATAATGTAGCAGGCTTAGGTGCTTCAGCGTTTTCTTGTAAGCGGTTAAGAATACGATCAGCTTCTTTCGAGCTAATTGGTGCTGGACGGTCAGATGTACCACCGATAAAGCCCATTACACGTGCAGTGCTGTTCACTAAGTGCCAGCTTGCATCGTTCATATCCATTTGTACTAGTACATAACCCGGGAAGAATTTGCGCTCAGATTTACGCTTTTGACCAGCGCGCATCTCAACAACTTCTTCTGTTGGTACTAATATTTCACCAAAACTATCTTCTAAACCTTCAATCTTGATATGCTCAAGAAGGGTTTGTGCAACACGCTTCTCATAACCTGAGAAAGCCTGTACTACGTACCAACGTAGTTTCTTTTCGTTGTTCTCATCCGACATGGGATCAGATCTCCAATCCAGTTAAAAAGCCTACTGCGCGGAATAAAATGCCATCTAATCCCCAAAGGATAAGTGCCATAATCACAGTTGCTACCATTACAATAAATGTCGTATGGGTAGTTTCTTGGCGCGTTGGCCACACTACTTTACGTACTTCAATACGCGCTTCTTTTGCAAAAGCAAGGAAGGTACGTCCTTTTTCTGTTACTGCTGCAATACCTAAACCGGCTGCAACCGCAATAACAACACCAATAGCACGTAATAACACAGACTGATCTGCGTACATATAATTACCAACTACTGCGCCTGCAAGTAGCGCAATTGCCACAAGCCACTTTACTGCATCCATCCCACTTGATGGCGTTTCTACATTCGTGCTCATAATATTATTACCTTAACTACAGACACAACAACCCTACACTACGGCAGGGTTAATCCATTAAAATCTAAACTTAAAAACAGACTTATTTAAACCGATTTTTAACCTAAGACTTTACCCACTCACAAGAAAATTGGCAGGGGCGGAGAGATTCGAACTCCCAACCGTCGGTTTTGGAGACCGCTGTTCTACCAATTGGAACTACGCCCCTGCAAAGTGGATGCCTATTATACTTACGCAATTCATTAACACAAGAGTAAAAGATACCCATATTATAAAATCTTAGCGGTTAATTTATGGTGCAGCCTTAAATCTCCTCAAGTAAACTCGATACTCACAAAAGATAACCGCTTATAATGTTTTTTTAAGCTCCATATAAACATCTGCCAGCAAACTAGAAGCACCAAACCTAAATGTCAGAGGGCTTAAGTACTCTTGCCCCATGATATCTGTAGCGAGTGCCAAATATTCATCAGCCTGAACGACTGTTTTAACACCGCCGGCAGCCTTAAAACCAACTAACTTTCCAGAGCCTTTAATAGCATTCAGCATTATCTTAGTCGCTTGCAAAGTAGCATTTACAGCTACTTTACCTGTACTTGTTTTTACAAAGTCAGCGCCGCCATCAATAGCAATTTGGGTCGCTTGAGTAATTAGCTCTGGTGTTTTTAGTTCCCCAGATTCGATAATTACTTTTAATTTCACATGCTCTGGGCAACACTCTTTGCTTGCTTTAACATATTTTAAGGCTAACTCATGCTCGCCAGCCATCAAGGCTTGGTATGGTAAAACCAAATCAATTTCATCAGCTCCACGCTCAATCGCGATAAGTGTTTCATTAATTACATCGCTAAGTGGGTAATTCCCTGTTGGAAAGTTTGTCACCGTGGCCACTTTAACGTGATTTAGCTCTCTTTCACCGAGGAACACTTTAGCGTCATCGACAAATTCACTATACACACAAATAGCAGCTGGTATGCCCAACTTAGGCTCAATACTTTCAACCAGCGTTTTTATACTCGCAGTGGTATCGTCGTCATTTAAACTTGTTAAATCCATTAATTGCACAGCTAATTGTGTTGTCATAAATTTATCCTGATAGCGGTTGTGCTGACTATAGTACCAAATTTCCATAATCTCGCTATAGCTCATAACCAAACACTATAAGTAGCTCAACTCACGACCATACCACTTGTAACTCGGCGCAATCCCCTGTTAACTAAGCCTTAGGCCAAATTAATACACCGCATATAACTTTTGGTTATATAAACTGGGTTTTAATTATTTTTTACTTCGCATAGAGCGCTATATTCTGCCTTTCTGAAAAGCATTTATGCTACGACTGTTGTTAAGGGGTGTTACTACAATGCAATATTTACCTATCTTTACCAAGCTAGACAATAAACCAGTATTGGTTGTTGGCGGTGGAGATGTGGCACTAAGAAAGTGCAGTGCATTTTTAAAAGCCCGCGCAGCGGTTACTCTCGTTGCACCTGAGTTTTGTGATGAACTCATTGAGCTTGCAAACAATAATGAAGTAACACTGGTTGAAGCCTATTTTAACGAGCAACACCTTGACGGCATGATGCTGGTTATTGCAGCAACAGATCTTGAAGAGGTCAACGCTCAAGTGTTTGAGCTGGCAAACACGCGCAATATATTTGTTAATGTGGTTGATGATCAGCCTAAATGCAGCTTTATCTTTCCGTCGATTGTTGACCGCGATCCAATCACGATTGCGATTTCAAGCGCGGGGACTGCCCCCGTATTAGCTCGTCGTTTACGTGAAAAATTAGAAACCCTCATTCCACAACATATCGGCCCACTTGCAACTCTAGTGGGTAGTTTTAGAGACAAAGTAAAGCAACGCTTTAAACACTTTGCCGATCGCCGCCAGTTTTGGGAAACGGTATTTGATTCATCAGTGGTCAGTAAAGTACAAAGCGGCAACACTCAAGCTGCAAGCGAGCAACTTGAACAACTACTCGATGCTAAACCTGAGCCTGAAGGCGAAGTATATGTCATTGGTGCAGGCCCTGGCGATCCTGAGTTATTAACCTTAAAAGCACTGCAATTAATGCAACAAGCAGATGTAGTGGTATACGACTACTTAGTGTCAGATGAAATTATGGATCTAGTGCGTCGTGATGCTGATTTAGTGTGTGTTGGTAAGCGTTTAGGCGATCACAGTGTGGCGCAAGAAGATACCAATCAAATGTTAGTCGATTTTGCCAAACAAGGTAAAAAAGTATGCCGAATTAAAGGTGGCGACCCATTTATTTATGGCCGCGGTGGCGAAGAAGTACAAGTACTGGCAGCGAATAAAGTGAACTACCAAATAGTGCCAGGCATTACCGCTGCCGCAGGTTGTAGTGCCTATGCGGGTATTCCGCTTACTCACCGTGACCACGCCCAAGCAATTCAGTTTGTTACCGGACACTGTAAAAAAGACGGTCAAGAATTAGATTGGCAATCACTGGCTAAACCAAATCAAACCTTGGCTATTTATATGGGCGTGATTAAGTCGCCACATATACAGGCACAACTACTTAAGCATGGGCGTGGCGCAGATACACCTGTGGGCATTATCGAAAATGGCACGCGTAAAAATCAACGTGTTGTCACTGGCACACTCGGTGAGCTAGCTGATTTAATTGAACGCCACAGTATTATTTCACCGGCATTATTAATTATTGGTGAAGTTGCCTCATTACACGAGCAGCTTCATTGGTTTGGCGAAAAAGCACAAACCAGCAGCTTTGCCCAGCCACTTACTGGCGTAGCATAAGCTTTAACTTATTTAGATTTTAACTTTTAATCATTTTAGTAGGACGACTAACAATGGCTTTAACTCACCTTCAGCAATTAGAAGCTGAAAGTATCAAAATCATGCGCGAAGTCGCCGCTGAGTTTGAGAACCCAGTTATGCTTTACTCTATCGGTAAAGACTCATCGGTGCTTTTACACTTAGCGCGTAAAGCATTTTACCCAGGTAAAATTCCATTTCCATTGCTTCATGTTGATACCAACTGGAAGTTTAAAGAAATGATTGAATTTCGTGACCGTTTAGCCAAAGAATACGGCTTTGATTTAATCGTCCATAAAAACCCTGAGGGTTTGGCTATTGATATCAGCCCATTCACCCATGGCTCTGGTAAACATACCGACATCATGAAAACTCAAGGTTTAAAACAAGCACTTGATAAGTATGGCTTTGATGCAGCCTTTGGTGGCGCGCGTCGTGATGAAGAGAAATCACGTGCAAAAGAGCGTGTTTACTCGTTCCGTGATAAACATCACCGCTGGGATCCAAAAAATCAGCGTCCTGAACTTTGGAATACTTACAACAGCCAAGTTAACCCTGGTGAAAGTATTCGAGTATTCCCACTGTCTAATTGGACTGAGTTAGATATTTGGCAATACATTTACCAAGAAAACATCGATATGGTTCCGCTTTATTTAGCGAAAGAGCGCCCAGTTGTAGAGCGTGATGGCACCTTGATCATGGTTGATGATGAGCGTATGCCGCTTGCTGATGGCGAAGTACCACAAATGAAGTCAGTGCGTTTTCGCACCCTTGGTTGCTATCCACTTACCGGTGCAGTGGAATCAACGGCAAGCACATTAACTGAAATTATCGAAGAAATGCTGTTATCGACTTCATCAGAGCGTGAAGGACGAGTCATTGACCATGATTCAGCAGGTTCAATGGAGAAGAAAAAACGTGAGGGCTATTTCTAATGTCTACTAATACTAACGACACAATTAACGAAGTAAAAGAAATTGGCATCGACGCCTACCTTGCTCGCCAACAAGATAAAAGCCTGTTACGTATGTTGACCTGTGGCAGCGTAGATGATGGTAAATCAACCCTGATTGGCCGCCTATTACACGACAGTCACCAAATTTATGAAGATCAGCTAGCAGCGCTGCATAAAGATAACGAAAAAGTAGGCAACGCAGGCGAAGAGCTTGATTTAGCCCTACTGGTTGATGGCCTACAAGCCGAGCGTGAGCAAGGCATAACTATTGACGTAGCGTATCGTTATTTTTCAACCGCTAAGCGTAAATTTATCATTGCTGACACCCCAGGGCACGAGCAGTACACCCGCAACATGGTAACTGGCGCATCTACCAGTGACGTAGCCATTATTCTTGTTGATGCACGTTACGGTGTACAAGTACAAACTAAGCGTCATAGCTTTATTTGTGACTCACTGGGCATTAAACAGTTTGTTGTAGCGATTAACAAAATGGACATCGTTGATTTTGACGAAACCGTTTATGAGCGCATCAAAGCCGACTACCTAAAGTTTGCTGAGCAACTTAATGTATCTAACATCAAGTTTGTACCTATGTCAGCGCTTAAAGGCGATAACGTGGTTACTCGCTCTGAGCACACACCGTATTACACAGACAAGCCGCTACTTGAGCTATTAGAAGACTCACCAGCAGCTGAAACCGACACTGGCTTTGAAGCGCGTTTCCCAGTGCAATATGTAGTGCGCCCTAACTTAAACTTCCGTGGCTTCCAAGGTACATTAACCTCGGGCAAGTTAAGCGTTGGCGATGCAGTAAAAGTATTACCGTCGGGTAAAACATCAAGCATTAAAGAGCTTGTCACGTTTGACGGTAACTTAGATACCGCACAAGCGGGTCAAGCTATTACCATCACGCTAAATACTGAAATTGATATTAGCCGTGGCGATGTGATTGTTCCTGCTGATTCTACTGTTGCTGTGACGAACCAAGTACAAGCAAAGCTAGTATGGATGCACGAAGCGCCATTGGTATTAGGTAAAAGCTATAACTTTAAGTTAGGCAGTAAGAATACCTCAGCCATTGTTAAAAATATTGATCACACTATTGATGTGAACACCCTTGAGCATGGTAGCGCAGACAGCCTACAGCTTAATGAAATCGCTATTGTGACACTTGAACTGACAGAAATGATTCTAGCTGATGAGTATCACAACAATCACGAAACGGGCTCTTTTATTTTAATCGACCGTTTATCTAATTTAACCGTTGCAGCAGGCATGGTAGAACAAGCACTTGCCAGCCAAGAACAAAGCGGTGACTTTAGTGATTTTGAAGTTGAATTTAACGCTTTAGTACGCAAGCACTTCCCGCATTGGCAAGCGCTTGATATCTCAAAGCTTAAATAATCAGCACTGCCTGTTAAGGACGCATAGAGCATGTATCAACAGCTAGTATTAACAGGCATTATGCTAACTTTAGTCGGTTGCCTTTTTGGCACCCGACTAAAGCCGGCATGGCTTTTTGTCGGTGCGATTGGCACCGCCTATTTAGCGGGCCTGATTGAGCTTGAAGACATGTTGGTAAACTACGCCAACCCTTCTCTCATTACACTGGTTTTATTAGTTTTAGTTTCTATCGCGGTAGAAAAAACCACACTTGTTCAAAAGTTGGCTCAATCACTATCTAAAGGTAGTTTAACTAGCTCAGTAACAAAGCTTGGCCTATCGACAGCCTTTTTATCATCATTTACTAATAATACAGCGGTGGTTGCATCATTAATTACTTCAATTAAAGATAACCCAACCCATTCACCATCAAAGCTGTTATTACCTTTATCGTACACCGCTATTTTAGGTGGCACGATTACCTTAATTGGTACTTCAACAAATTTAATCGTCAATGGTTTTGCCGTTGATGCTGGTATGGCACCACTGGGCTTTTTCGACTTTACCTTAGTCGGCTTGGGCGCATTAAGTGTTGGCCTTATTACTATTTTAGTCATGCTTAAATACTTACCCGACAACGGTAAAAACGACCAAGAAGTTGTACCCTTTTATCTCGAAGGTAAAGTAGAGACAGGCTCAAAACTGATTGGTAAAAGCGTAGAAGAAAATGGCCTGCGCGACCTTAAAGACTTGTTCCTCGCCGAAATTCTACGTGGCGACAGACGCATATGCGCGGTCACTCCGCAGCAAGTGATTAAATCTGGCGATGTATTGCTATTTGTTGGCGATATTAAATCAGTACCACTACTCACGCGTTTTGATGGCTTAAAAGTAGTGCATGACAAACACGAAAAAGACGTAGAACACTTGGTTGAAGTGGTTGTCAGTCAGTCTTCAAAATTTATTGGTAAAACGGTCAAAGAGATTCGTTTTCGTGAGCAGTTTCATGCCGCGGTTATCGCGATTCGCCGTGGTCATGACCGCCTACAAGGTGGCCTTGGTAAAGTGCAGTTACAAGCCGGCGATTCACTTATTCTTGCCCCAGGTAAAGACTTTTACACCCTACCTAATTTAAAGCGCGAGTTTGTTTATATCTCAGGACTTGATTTACAAACTCACTTAGCGCCTAAAAAATCTAACATAGTGCTGGCTAGCTTTGCAGCCGTATTAGGCTTAAGCATTTTTGGTATAGTGCCACTTGTTAAAGGTTTACTGGTATTGCTCATCGGTTTAATGCTTAGCGGTACAATTAAATTAAGCGAAGTGAAACGCCGCTTCCCAATAGAATTACTCGCCGTAGTAGGTAGCGCTATTGGCCTTGCTAAACTCATGATCGGCACAGGTTTAGCTGGGCAAATATCTGACGCAATGTTTTATGTACTCGGTGACTTTGGTCCTTATGGTGCCTTTATCGCTATATTTATTATGACAGTGCTATTCACTGAGCTTATTACTAACAATGCAGCAGCGGCATTATCGTTTCCTGTTGCTTATGCACTGGCGGTTGGCTTTAATGTTGACCCGTTGCCATTTATTATGGCGGTGGCATTTGGTGCATCAGCCAGTTTTATATCACCGTTTGGTTATCAAACTAACTTAATGGTTTACAGCGCCGGTAACTACCGACTAAAAGATTACATATTAATGGGCTTACCGCTTTCTATTATTTATTCAATAACGGTATTAACCCTTATTCCGCTGGTATTCCCGTTTTAAGCCAGCGCATTAGCAAATAAAAAGTAAGAGAGTATTACAATGGATGAGAACATTGTTTGGCATAACTATGCCATTACTAAAGCACAACGTAGTGAACAGAAGAGCCATAAACCCGCTATTTTGTGGTTTACCGGCTTTTCAGGCTCAGGTAAAAGCACCGTTGCTAATGCACTTGAAAGCGCACTTAATCAGCAAGGTATTCATACCTACTTGCTCGATGGCGACAACGTACGCCATGGCTTATGTAAAGACTTAGGCTTTAGTGATGAAGATCGCATCGAGAATATTCGCCGCGTAGGCGAAACAGCCAAACTTATGGTTGATGCCGGACTATTGGTACTCACCGCATTTATTTCACCGTTTCGCGCCGAGCGCGATATGGTTAGAGACTTAGTCGATGACGGTGAGTTCATTGAAGTGTTTATAGATACACCGCTGGATGTATGCGAAAGTCGCGATCCTAAAGGCTTGTATAAAAAAGCCCGCGCTGGTGAAATTAAGCACTTCACAGGGATAGATTCTGATTATCAAATTCCCAATTCACCAGAAATAACTTTAGATACCAGCAAAAACACCCTAGACCAATCAGTACAAGAGCTGATAGCGTATCTAAAACAACAGCAAATTATTAAAGGTTAAGTCATGAACCAAACGGAACTGCTAGAAGAAGTATTGATCCTCGCCCGCCAAGCCGGTAATGCTATTATGGGGATTTATGAAAAAGACTTTAACGTTGAGTACAAGGCCGACGAAAGCCCAGTAACCGACGCCGATCTAGCAGCTCATAAAGTCATTGCTAATGGTTTAAAACACTTAACCCCAGATGTGCCTATTCTTAGTGAAGAAAGCGCAGATATCAGCTGGGATGTTCGTCAAACATGGGACCGTTATTGGTTAGTTGACCCAATTGATGGCACTAAAGAATTTATTAAAAAGAACGGTGAGTTCACGGTAAACATCGCACTAATCGAAAACGGTAAACCTACGTTAGCCGTGGTAGATGCTCCTGCACTTGGAGTTTCGTATTTAGCTGCGGAAGCCATCGGTGCATTTAAAGATAAAGGCGATGAACGCATAGAGCTTAAAGTAACGACTAAACCTAACAAAGGCTTAATTCGTGTAGTTGGCAGCCGTTCACACCCTTCTCCTGATTTAGCTGAATTTGTAAAACGCTTTGATGACGTTGAAATGGTGTCAAAAGGCAGCTCCCTCAAATTATGCTTAGTTGCCGAAGGCAGCGCTGATATATACCCACGCCTAGGCCCAACCTGCGAATGGGACACCGGTGCCGGCCACGCAATCGCTGAAATCGCCGGTGCAAAAGTCACCAAACTCGACGGCAGCCCGCTGTTATATAACACCAAAGATGAATATTTGAACCCGTATTTTATTGTGAGTGCGGTGGAAGAATAAGAGCTTTAAGCTGTAAGCTATCAGCCGTCAGTTTAAGAGCCGCTCGGCGTTATATTTATCATCGTAGGCTGGGTAGAGCGAAGCGAAACCCAGCAACGTTGAGTCTTAAGCCATAAGCTGTAGAGCTTTAAATTGTAAGCTCATATCCCACCTCGTAGGAGTTGGCTTTAGCCACGAAAAATCCTACACCGGACTCTGTTTGAAAAACAAATTTCACCACCGAGCTCACCGAAGCGCTTCGCGCTACACAGAGGAGTAAACTTTGCGTATAAAATGACGTATCTTGTATTAAAGTTGAATCCTATTAAAGGTGTAATTTATCAACAAAAATTAAGAATAGCTATAATCCAAGTATTTCAATTGTTTTCTCAATATCTTGCTTCTCTTTCTCTGCCTTTTCAATGCGCGATTTCAAACGACTCTTAAAACCTTTACTTTGAGCGTTAACAAAGTCTACAAGCGAGTTTCGCTCAGCATCGTTAGACTTGATTGATATTTTAATTATAATATTTACTGTACTTTGTGAGCTAGTCTTACTATAGAATTCAAAAATATTTTTAACTAGTTGATCTACAACTTTTGATTTAAAATCATAAAGTTGTGTGAATGTAAGTAATCTTATTAAAGTCTCAATCGATTTTGAGTTAAGCTTATCAATATTACTATCTAGGAAAACTGATATATCCATATGTTGAGTCCACAGTTTGGTCTTATCGGCAATTGCCTTTCTATCAGCTTTATCTTTCACATCGTAGTATTGATTATTGTCAGTATCACCAAGCTTAAGAGCTGGTAACTTATTTCCAATATATTCAATTTCAAAAAAGTGTTTTACAACCCCTGATAGTAGAAGTTGGGCTGAATCTATTTCAACCAATTTGTTTAGAATATCTTTGAAAGAGCCATTACACATTTCCTCATAAATCAACTTATGTAAAGCACCATTTGTTTCAAATAATCTACTATTTGCAAAAGCTTGCTGGTTTAAAATTTCGTAAGTTAAACTCTTTTTACCAATCTCATCGATTTTGAAGTGAAAACGTTCAAATGCGTCCAACCATCGATTGTCAGTTACTATATCTCTAGCTATTTCTTTTACGTTTACCGAAGTGATAACTTTAAGCTCTTTAATAACACTTTGATCTCTCAATTCGCTTTTAAGAACCCCTTCCAGTAAAATTCGATTTAAGTAATTAACAGTGTCTGGTTTTACACCTAAGTGTTGTTCACTACTTTTATTGTTACTTTTTAAGCCATTTCCGCTTTTTTCAGTTATATCTTCTTGAAGGTTTAAGAGTTCCTTAAAAAATGCATTATAAACATGAGCACTTCCATCACTTGTAAAATCGGCTATCAATTCAAGTAGGGTTTCATTAATCGTTTTACGCCTCCCATCTTCAGAGTTGGCAACAGGCAGGGGTTTACCATTAATTAAGCTAGGGTATGATTTAACAAATGCGTTAAATAGACCAGGATTTGCTTCTCGAAGCGTTGTTAGCATAAGTAAAGAACCGAAATCCACTTCGCCTAGTAACTTATCTTTATTCCAACATAGATCTATTCGTCGCATTATCCGCTTCAGCACCCGAATAGAGGGAATTAATTGATTAGAAATAATTGCAGGATGATAAAAAATTTTACTAAAAGAAAGCTTATTTAGAGCATCAGTATTAAGCAATACCATTTTATTTTCATTGTTAGATATTTCCTTAACGCAGAGTTCAGCCCAATCACATAGCTTTTCTTTAAAGTCCACAGTAATTATTGACTCTATATGGTCAGCGACTTTTCCAAGAACTTCAAGGTGTTCAGGTTTATCATTACCCATCGCGATAATAAAATTGATTTGACTAAGCTTTTGGTCCTTTAACCTATCTAATAACGCTGAGATATCATTTAGGCGTTTTTCGTTCTCAACACCAGTGCCACGGTCAACATCTTGTAGCGTGATCAATAATTTATGGTTCGTAGCTTCTAATACTTTATTGAGCTCTAAAAAACTTTCTTCGATATCAACTGGGCCTGATAGTAATGTAGATGCAAACTGAAATACGCTACCACCTGACTTCATCGCTTCGGTATAATGTTTTGGTAACGCACGAAAGGCGCACATATCAATATGCTGGCTGATATCATCAATAATGTTACTGAGCACCACATGAGCAACACTGCCGCTGGCTGCTCCCCATGTCGATATATCACTATGTATCAAGCCCCCGTATTGCTCTGGGGTTTTAGCTAAATCATTTGCAATGCTATCAACTATACTACTTTTTCCGCAACCAAATGGCCCACACAAGGCAATGTGTTGCGCTCCCTTTTTCTCCCCCCCTTCTTTATCACCACCATTGTGCAGTCGCGCGGTAATGCGCTTAGCATAAACCTGTAAATCAGGCTCTAATTGCTCTGTGTTTTTAATTGTGGAATCGTCTTTAAACCATTGCTGAAGCTTTGGTAGGCTCTCATTTTATTCCACGTCTTGTTTTGATTCGACTATTAACTTTGTGCTGGATACTTTTAGCTGCTCCCATAACAAATATACCGACATACCCAAATAGGCAGCTGCTATAAATAAAAACACCCAGAATGCTTGTTCTACCTCAACTAGGTTTATTGCTGAAAATAAATAAAGTGCTGATATCGCGCACAGTACAACCGAAAATATGGGATTTTTTGTATGCAATTTAATTTGATAGATAATAGTCGCTGCAATAGCTAAAAAGCTCAATGACAGAAACTTAAAACTTACAAAAGTATGAGTAGTCAATTGTTCTACTATTTCACTCGAATACGTGAAGTACACATAACCCACAATGCAAAGTAAGCTTAACAATACACTTATAGTCACAGGTGGATATCGCCAATTAAACCCAATACTGCGTTTGGCATGGGAGATATAAAACTTATCCAGCATTAGCTTAATGCCAATACCTGCGAGAAAAGCAAAACTATAATGCAGTAAGGGGCTTGTATTTAAAATACTGCCCCAGCTTGCGTAGGCTTGTTGTACAAGGCTGACGTTACTTAAAAATACTGTGAGCGCGGCTGCGGTAGTTGCGCACAATAAAAGGGATAACCAACGCTGGGCTGGAATAGGAAGAGACTGCGACAATTTAATATCCTTATAAACCATATACCAAGCCAGTGTATACCCTGTTGAATAAAAATAGAAATTTAAGAGCTCTACTTCTTGGTTACAATTTTCAGGTACAACATTTAGATTGTTTTTGCTAGGCTCCATATTTATGGAATTCAATAACAAGGAGTAATCATGAAATGTCCTGAAATTAATGATTTAGAGTTTTCTGAGCGTGGAAAGTTAGCCGTAAAGGAAATAAGACGAATAAAAGAAATTAATCAGTGGCTAAGTACATCTATTACTGTCGGTACTTTTGCCAACATATTTGCTGGAAACGGTGTAATCAAAAGCCATTACAACCTCACTCAAACTGATTTTGACTCTTTTGCCGCAGCACTTAAAAGCTCGCCCAGCATTGCAAGAAAAACTATAGAAACAATATCAGGCCTTCAAGCAATTAAAGCCAAAACATCTAAAGAAAGGCAATTCTGGAAAGCAGTATATAAAGGTTGTGAGGCTGCAAAATGAATAACTATATTATTTTATTTTTTACAATATTTAGTTCTACTTTTACGTATGCAGGTTCAGCAGAACAGGACCTTGCAAATTATCTAACTATCGAATATCAGAATTCAATAAAAGCATATGACGCTAAGCTTGAAAAATGCCAACAAGTAGAAGCAACCATCACACCTGATGATGTGAAGCATATTTCGGATGATTGGGGTGTATTAAGTAGTGCTCTATCTTATCATTATGCTAAAACTCAAGATTTGTGCGCACGTGATGAATTAGAACGCTACTCTTTACTTTGGGCTAAATTGCAAGCTTTAAAAGACACTGATAAATCGATGCTGGATAAATATAATCAGTTGCTTATGGCCATCCCTTTAGCCTATGAGAGAACTAAAGCAGATTACTTTATATTGCCACAAGATATACGTAAACAGTTTTCAAATTTGGAGAAGTTAAATAAACCATTTAACTTAATGAAGACAATGGATAACTTTGATTAGCCAAACTTTAATAAAGCAATTTCAGTGCTAGTTGCACCACCGAGGTACTTCGCGCTGCACAAAGGTTCGTATTCTTTTGTAGGTCGGGATTTATCCCGTCACATTTCTCAGACTAAAACCTGACCTACAAGATATAAAAGCGTAATTCAAAATCCCCGTAGGAGATGACTTCAGCCATAAACAGCTTTTGCATTAAAATTTTTTCGTGCATGATTTATTGCTGTACCTTAAAATAAAAATCACAAATAAATTATAAGGAACAATAATGACGACTGTTGAACAGGCAATTGAATCGGCATATCAATCACAAGTAACTAACTTATATAATGCCCTAAGTCAGGCTATTCTAGGGGCTAATGGTGATGCTGAGGATATTGCTGTTGCTGAGGCAAGCTTCAAGAAAGGCTTAACTTTTGCCGCTGATATTAGAGCCCGAGCACTCGCTGCGGCGCAGTAACTATTTATTCGAGTGAGCACACCAATGTGCTCACTGGCATATATTTTACGGCACGCTGTGCCCTGTAGAGCCCTGCCAAATACGGTACCACTGTTCGCGGTTAAGTTTTAACTGCTTGGCAGTAACGGCCGATTCAATACGTTTGATATTACCTGTACCGAGTACTACCGATGGCGCGCTTGGGTGCATCAGTAACCATGCGTATACCACTTGGTCAATTGAACTTGCGCCAATTTCACTAGCAACTTGTTCAAGCACATGACGTAAACGTATCGCTTTTTCATCATTCTCTGCGAACAAGCGCCCGCCAGCAAGTGGTGACCATAACATTGGCTTGATATCTAATAACTGGCATTGATCTAGCGTACCATCATCAAGGGCTTTCATTTCATAAGGAGAAAACTCAACTTGATTGGTCACTAACTCAAAGTCTAACCGTGATTGTAATAAGCTTAATTGCGACGGTGTAAAGTTCGATACACCGAACTCCAACACATCACCATTTTGCTTTAAGGTATTAAAAGCGTGTGCCATTTCATCTGCATGCATTAAATAATCAGGGCGATGGATTAGCAATACATCTAACCGGTCAGTATTAAAATGCTTAAGTGATTGCTGCGCTGAGGCAATAATGTGCTGCGCACTTGAATCATAATGGTTAGCTTGCCCAGCCAATCCTAAACTTGGAAACGCAGGCTTAATACCACACTTAGTGATTATTTTAATTTCATCACGAATACTTGGTTTAAGCGCCAAAGCTTTGCCAAATTCAGCTTCACAACCATATTCACCGTAAATATCAGCGTGATCTGTATC
Source organism: Pseudoalteromonas mucoides (assembly GCF_049257175.1). Taxonomy (NCBI): domain Bacteria; kingdom Pseudomonadati; phylum Pseudomonadota; class Gammaproteobacteria; order Alteromonadales; family Pseudoalteromonadaceae; genus Pseudoalteromonas; species Pseudoalteromonas mucoides. Next base: position 199,989 of record NZ_JBMMUC010000006.1, on the reverse strand, counting down.
TGTTACACCTGCTTCAATAGCTTGCTCAAGAAAAGTTAAACATTGCTGCGGGGTGACTTGCCAATCTATTAAGCGCCAAAATCCAAGGACTAACTCATCAATTTTTCGTTCTGCATTATTCATCATTATCTCTCAACTATTTAAGCCACTAAACGAGTAGAGTACATTTTACTAACTTAATACATATTTAATAGAAAAAAGAAAATAATATACCTAACATAGAAAGGCACTCTAGATCATGAGTGCCGATACTAAAATTATATAATTAATACAAATTTTAAAAGTTTAATTCATATAACGGCACATCGCCTTTGTAATGAAAAAGTTATTGTACTTTATAAGGTACCTTAGCACAGCTTACTTCCACTGTTTTAGGGTACCAGATAGGACCAACATCATTGACAACCAGCTCGGCCAAGCCATTAGTAAATGATTTATAAGTGTGCACACTTTGCCATTGCGAGTCGGGACAGATGTCAGATAAATCTACCGCATTAGAACCTTCATATAATGCTGCTGCAAAATTGTGATGCCATTGTTCGCTTTTATGGTTATTAGCTAAATCATCATACTCACCATTATCAAAGTGAATATTTGTACAACCAGTTAAAACCAATATAAATAGGCACACTGTAAACAAGCTTAGATTTTTCATGCTTCTTCTCCTGTGGCTTGTTGTTCATTACACCAAACTTTAACTGTATGCGGTGCGTAAATACCTAACGTTACTAACCCTAGTGCGCCATCAGTAAATGTTTGCTGTGACTGCATTTGTACAACAGTTTGATCGCCGCATATTTGTTTTACATCAACACGTTGCTCACCGACCAGCCCCCACATAAAGAATGGGCGGCTGTCTTGATAGCTAGGTTTAGAACTAAGCTTAGCAACTTGCTGCGGTTGGATAGTCACCGAAGAACAAGCACTGAGCATGAGTAACGCTGAGCAAGCAATTAACGCTCTCATTGTTATATCCTTTTTATGTATTTGGTTAAGAGCTGTAATTGTACATATAACAAATACAATAAAAGGTAAGAAACTGTAGTGATTGTGTAGCCAAAGCTAATAACCAGATAGACACTTTTTTACAATGTAAACTTTAATCTGATGAACACAGAAAAGCCGCAGTAAATGCGGCTTGGTTTCACTCTTTAGGAGAAGTGACTTAAATTCTGAAATAACGCTTAATAAGTTAGCTTTTAATACTGGAGCAGATTGTTTTCGTCTTCATCATCTTTTTGCTCAATCGAATCAATCATAATATCGGCAATCTCATTAGTCTGTTCTATTTTATCTTTTTCTAAATGGGCGTTAACAGGTTGCTGCTACCATTTAAAGTAGTGTTTAACTGGTACTGATTAACCTAATTAGTTGCTTGAATGTTCATGATCTCTCTATCTAGATCGTTACTATAAGCAAATATAGCTGAACATTTTGTGAACGTAACGTTCGATAAATGAACAAGTTTGTATAAAAAAGAAAAGCTGTGAAGTAGATATTACTTGCACCTAATCTTGCGTCTAGGTATAAAAATAATTAACTACTTTGAATAAGAAGCGAAAAGCCATGCAGCAACATGATAATCAACCACTCACCGACTTTACCGAATATCCTCATGATCAAATGCTAGAGCGTGCCCAAGAGTTTTTAATCACTAGTCAGCGCCGCCATAGTATTCGCAGTTTTAGCGACCGTCCTGTGCCAAAAGAAATTATTGAAACCTGTATTAAAGCAGCAGGCACGGCACCAAGTGGGGCAAATCACCAGCCGTGGCATTTTGTAGCTATTCACTCAAGTGACGTGAAAAAACAAATTCGCGAAGCCGCTGAAAAACTAGAGCGCTCTTTTTATGAAGGCCGTGCAGGCGAAGAGTGGCTTGATGCATTAAAGCCGCTAGGTACTGATGCCAGTAAACCTTATTTAGAACACGCACCTTGGTTAATTGCCGTGTTTAGTCAAAAGAAAGGCGGGTTAAGTACTGATGATAAAAACACGAACTACTATGTTCATGAATCAGTTGGCCTAGCGACTGGCTTTTTAATTCAAGCACTGCATAGAGCTGGCCTTGCAACACTTACTCATACGCCAAAGCCTATGAGCTTTTTGACCGATATATGTGGCCGAGATAAAGACAACGAACGCCCTTATATGCTTTTAATTACCGGTTACCCCAGTGATAAGGCAACCGTACCAAATCATGCGCTTGTTAAAAAATCACTGGATGAAATAGCCACCTTTATTTAACTCCCATCGGTTTATAATCAACAGCGAGCTTGTCGCCAGGGTTAAGTCCAGTGACAACATGCTGTTGAGAGTTTACCTGCTCTCCTAAACGCACAAAGCGACGTTCAATACTATTATTATTGATCACATAGACCATATTTAGCTGACCAAACTGAAACACCCAATCAGGTGAAATTAAAATTCCGGGTTCTGGTTTTAATGGTAACTGTAGTTGTGCATACAACCCTGGTGTTAAACCTGTTTGAGACGAGAGTTCTAAGCGAATTAACATACTACGAGCCGCACTATCTGCAACGGGCACTATCTCCGTAACAGTTGCACTTGCAGTTAGATTTAACGAAGGTAATTTAACGTTAAGTAAATCTCCCAACTTTAACTTTATCGCTTGACGCTCTCGCACGTTAAACTCAAGTTGTAGTTGCTGAGGATTATATAAAGCAAGTAAAGGAGCGCCCGGTGAAGCTATATCGCCCGGTTCAACCAGCCTTTCAACCACAACACCTGAGATTGGCGCTTTGATCTGGGTATAATTCAATGCAACTTGTGCTTGAGTTTGCTGCTGCTGGGCTACGGCTAAATTGGCGGCTGCGTTATCAAACTTAGCTTTAGCGTCATCATAGTCACTAACTGATACCAAGCCTTGTGAGTATAAGTCATTTACTCGTTTAAGTTGTTTTTCGGCTTGAGTTAAAGAGGCTTGTATTGCTTTAATTTGTGCATCACTTTGTGCCAGTTGGGCTTTTAAATCATCTTGTTGAAGCGTGATAAGTACATCACCTTTTGCCACCTTATCGCCAGCGCGTACATTAAAGCGTTCAACTTGCGCCATAACCCGCGATGATATTTGCGTATTTTGTTTAGCAATAACAGTACCTGGCACGAGCTCATCAGGCTGAATAGTCGTTAACTCAACCGAAACGACTTTACCACTGTATTCAGCCGCTGATACAGGCTTGTTACCCGGTGTTTGCTTGTCGGTAAAGCTGCCAGCCATAAACAGTACAGCTAAAATAATCACTAACAACGCAATGATTGAACCAAATAGTTTTGATTTACCTTGCATGAACTTCGTCCTCGGTTGTTTGAGTGTTTGCAAACACTAAATAATAAACTAGCGGCACCACAAATAATGAAAACAATGTGGAAGCAACAATACCAAAAATAATAGCGATAGCGAGGCCACTAAAGACAGGATCTAAAGTAATTACCAAGTTACCTAGTAAAGTAGTTCCTGCGGTTAATAATACAGGGCGCATACGGGTTGTTCCTGCAGCAATTAATGCATCTTTTATAGCCATACCTTGCCCACGCGCTTGATTTATAAACTCAACTAAAATTAATGAGTTGCGCACAACGATTCCCGCAAGTGCAATCATGCCGATCATCGCCGTAGCAGTGAATAACACAGGTTCTGGTGCGCCTGCAATTGTACGTTCACCAAACTGATTCAACAGCCAAAAACCAGGCATAATACCAATAACCGTAAGTGGGATTGCTGACATAATAATCAGTGACAAACTAGCTGATTGAGTTTGGATACGCAAAATAATGAAAATAGCACTAAGCGCAAACGCAAATGCAATGCCCATATCTCTAAACACATCAATGGTAATTCGCCACTCCCCTTCGCCGCTAAAGGTCACATGAGTGCCTTGTGGTAAATGCCACGCAGCCGTGCCCCCATTATTGAAAAAGTGTCGATTAAGCCAATTAGTTTGCGTAAACTGATCACTTTTGACATTTAAATCAGCATTCACGTCAGCAATAATTTCGGCGGGAGTACGGCCATTTAATTCAGCCATAACGTAAACCACATCACGCTGATCTTTACGCATAATCGGTTTGGCTACTTCTAAGTGTTTAAATTCACCTAATTCAGACAAAGCGACAAGCGGCCTTGGAGCACTGGATAAGCCAAAGTCATCGGTGTTTTTTGTAAGCTCTCGATCACCACGCACCTGAATTGCCAGTAATTGAGCAAGCTGATTTCGCTGCTGATAAGGTAACTGTAGTTTGATATCAACGGGCTTTGTTTCGCCGCTTACATACATTACTCCCACATTTTTGCCTGCTGAGGCAATAGCTAATGAGCTTGCAATATCCTCAGTTGAGACCGCCGAAAGGGCCGCTTTACTTTTGTCTGTAATAAAACGCTGTAACGGTGCTGCTACCGCGATACTGGTATCGACTTCGACTACATGGGGTTCTTGCTTTAGTCGTTTAGCAACATTGTAGGCCGCTTGATGAAAAGTCTCTGTATCAACAAATGCATCACGATACACCTCTGCAACGAGCGTACTAAACACAGGCGGCCCAGGGGGGACTTCAACCACCTTTATTACAATGCCGTTATCTGCAATCGGCTCTAGCTGTTTGCGTAATCGCATAACCACACCATGTGATTGATGTTCACGCTCAGTTTTATCTAATAACAACACTCTGAGCTCAGCTAAATTAGGCGCTTGGCGGCGATAATACCCGCGTACCATGCCATTAAAGTCCATACTAGATGGTTGACCCACATAAGCAGCAATTTCACTGACTTCGCTAAGCTGCCATGTAATTGCTTGCACTTTACGAGCGATAAGTGCTGTTTGCTCTAGGTTAGTACCTTCTGGCATATCTATTAATATTTGTAGCTCATTTTTATTATCAAAAGGTAATAACTTCAAAGGTACAAGGCGCATAACAGGTAGCATTGCACTGATAATAAATAGGCCAAGAGTTATCCATAAAATTAATTTAGCTCTGCCTTTAGAGGCCAAAAGTGGGGTTAGTAATCGCGCATAAATACCGGCTTTGTCATCCGCTAAAGTTGAATGCTCAGCTACGGGCTCTTTTAGTAATTTCATAGCAAGCCAAGGAGTAACGAAAAACGCGACTATAGTTGAAACCATAACACTAACTGGCACATTAAACGCCATTGGTGCCATATAAGGGCCCATCATGCCGGTTATATAAGCCAAAGGAATAAAAGCCACCATAATGGTTAATGTAGACATTAAAAGTGCGCCACGTATTTCACTCATTGCGGCGACTATCTGTTGCTTTTTATTGCCTTTTTTCTGTAAGAAGCGACTAATGTTATCAATGCCCGTAATAGGGTCATCCACCAGTAAACCTAATGATAAAATAAGCGCAAAAAGCGTGACGCGATTAATCGTATAACCAAAGGCAAAATCAAGACTTAAAGTAATACCGTAACAAATAGGCACAGCAAGGCCGACAACGATGGCTGGTCGCCAACCTAAAAACACCCCGACAAATATAACCACAGTAAACACCGCAAATACGAGGCTCGATGTTAAGTTATTCACTTTTTCATCAGCTGTTTGGCCGTAATCTCTGAGTATGGTGTAGTCTATTTGCGAGGGTAAAAAGTTTTCTTTTAATTCAGCCATCATGGCGTGAACATCATTAGCAACCGCAACCGCGTTGGTGCCCGCTTGCTTAGCTACGCTCAATGTAACGAGTGGTAGCTCTTGTGCTGTATTGCTCTGCGCTAGCCATTGGTAATTTTGCGGTTCACCCGGGCCATCAAGTACGTTAGCAACATCTTTTAAATAGATGTTTTTGCCATTAATTACATTAACAACAAGCTGCTCTATATCAGTTTTTGCGCGTAAGACATCACCGGCTTGCAGTGTTATTTGCTGCTTCGCGTTGACGACACTACCTACTTGCGATAATTGATTGGATACACTTAACGCGTAATATACATCACTTAGTGTTGTTTGATGGGCTGCCAATGCGCTGGCATCTAAGTTAATTGTTAAGGTTCGCTCACGCCCTGCTATTACTTTCACTTCGCTGGTATTTTCTATGCGCTGTAAGCTATTAGCAATTTCATTAGCAAACCGTGTTAGTTCAAAATCGCTATATAACTTAGGATCTTTACTGAATAAACCTAACATCACTATGGGTACGTCATTAACTTCGACAGGACGAACTTGCCAGGAGCTAATAACCGATGCCATCGCATGCTGATAACTATAAAGCTTAGCGTATGTATCGAGGATGGCTTGCTCTCGGTCGTGACCAACTTCAAAACGTAATGTCACCACAGAGCCATTAGATTGGGTCGTTGAATAAATATGCTCAACACCGCGTAATTGCGCTAACAGTTTCTCAAGTGGCTGAGTAACCAGCCTAGCAACTTCTGGCGCTTCAACATTAGGGGCTGAGACATAAATATCAAGCATGGGAACGACAATTTGCGGCTCTTCTTCTCGAGGAGTTTGCTTTAAAGCCAGCATACCTAACAAGACAGCCATAACAAAAATAATGATAGGAATACGGCCGTTAAGGCTATTTTTTACTGCACTATCGAGCGTATTCATAACCGTTATTCCTTACAAAATAAGCCATATAAAGTGGCTAGAATAACTTGCGCATTTTCGTCAATTACACGATAAAAAATAGTTTGGCTTTCACGGCGCGTAGTGACGATGTTAGCTTTTCGTAATGCAGCTAAATGCTGTGACAAAGCTGATTGTGCCAGAGGTATTGCAGCATTTAATTCTGAGACACTCATTTCTCTATCTTGTAACGAGCACAAGATCATTAAACGGTTTTTATTCGCTAAAATTTTTAGTAGCTGCTCAGCCCGTTCTACATTTTCTGTCATGGCTGTAAAGTCGATAGTCATAAGTTGCGCTCTTATATTCAAATTACATACTAAGTATAAATCTATATATTAGAAAAGTCTAATATTAGATTTTACTAATTTAGTTTTTTCTAATATATTACAAAACAACAACCACAATAGATAAGGTTCACTATGAAACTAAATGAGGCACTTCGTCTTATTGCAGGAGTAATGATTGGTATTTCATTATTACTACAACACTTTCATGATCCACAGTGGATTTGGTTTACTGTATTTATTGCCCTAAACTTAATTCAATCGGCATTTAGCAAATGGTGCCCTATGATCACTGTATTAAAAAAACTAGGCTTCGAGGAATAACATGCTTACTTCAATTCCAGATCTTATGAAAATTATTACACCCAACCAACGTCGTATCGATGCTGAACAAGCAAAACAAGAGCTTGAGCAAAATCATGGCTTATTAATTGACGTGCGAGAACCAGCAGAACATGCAACCAAAGCGGCAACTGGTGCTATTAATATTCCCCGCGGCTTGCTTGAAATGAAGTTAATGGAAATCGAAAAGGACCCTGCTAGACCTATTTATTTACACTGTGCCAGTGGTGCACGTGCCACATTAAGTGCAGAAGCGCTGACCCGAGTAGGGTATGAAAACGTTACTGTAATCACTTGTAAAGCAGACACTATTTGCCAGGTATTTTAATACAAATAGCATCACAACTTCACATAAAAGTCATACTGGTCGGATAAGCTCATACTTTTAATTTAACGGTATAGAGCAATGACGTTTACACGGAGAAGTTTTTTAAAGGCATCGGCGGCGGGTTTTGGCGCTGCCGTTTTATCATTAGGCATCACAGGTTGTACATTTGATAACGATGATGATGAAATCATTGAGGTTAGCTTTAATCACGGTGTAGCCAGTGGCGACCCACTTAGTGACAGCCTCATTTTATGGACTCGTGTAACACCCATTGACGCAGCAACCACCAGCATAAAAGTGCAATGGCAAGCAGCCACCGACAGTAACTTTAATAATATAGTTCATGACGGTGAAACCGAAGTAACGACCGCCAGTGACTTTACTCTAAAAGTTGACTTACAAGGCTTAGATGCCAATACCACTTACTACTATCGCTTTATTTCAAACGGTAAAGCCTCACCTACGGGCTCAGGTAAAACATTACCAACAGGTAGTGTTGATAAAGTAAAATTTGCAGTCGTGTCGTGCGCTAACTACCCTGCTGGCTTTTTCCATGTGTATGGTGAAATAGCAAAACAAACTGACCTTGATGCTGTACTTCACCTCGGTGATTATATTTATGAATACGGTAATGGTGGTTATGCTTCACAAGACGCCGCCCTGCTAGGGCGTTTACTACCAGATGATAATAGCGCAGAAATTATCAGCTTAGCGGACTATCGTAAGCGCTATGCCCATTACCGTACCGATAGCAACTTACAAGCAGCTCACAGCAATTGCGCTTTTATAACAGTATGGGATGATCACGAAGTAACTAACGACACGTGGCGTGAAGGCGCAGAAAACCATAATGATGGCGAAGGCGAGTTTAGTGAGCGTAAATTACATGCTCTACAGGCCTATTTTGAATGGATGCCAATTCGTAATGTTGCCGATAAAGAGCGTATTTATCGCCGCTTTGAATTTGGTGATTTAGTCTCGCTGTATATGCTGGATACCCGTGTACTCGCTCGTGATGAACAACTAAGCTACGGTGACTTTGATTTAACCAGTGCGCAGGGGCAAGGTGATTTTGTCGCTGCTATTAGTTCGCCAACACGTGCACTACTGGGTAATGAACAATTAACCTGGCTCACCGATGGTATGACAACTTCAAGCTCAAAATGGCAAGTGCTTGGCCAGCAAGTGCTAATGACCAAGATGCACCTGCCGTTTGAAGTACTACAACTTTTAGTTAGCCTACAAGTAAGCCAAGCTAACGGTGCTGATACTGAAACTCTGTTAGCTCAAGCATCGGCATTATTTACAGAACTAGCACAAATTAAAGGCCGCATTCTAGCCGGTGATCCAACAGTCACTGATGCTGAGCGTGCCCGCGTTGATACCACAGCTCCTTACAATTTAGATGCATGGGACGGCTATGCCTACGAACGTGAAGTTCTGCTTGGTACTGCTATAGCGGCACAAAAGAATTTAGTTGTGTTAGCCGGCGACACTCATAATGCCTGGGCAGGCCAATTAACCACTGATGCCAGCAACCCAATTGCTGCATCACAAAATGCCGGTGTTGAATTTGCCACCTCATCGGTGTCTTCGCCAGGTCTTGAAGAGTACTTAGCGCTGAACACCCAAGGGCCAGAAGCAACCGCGCAAATGGAGCAAGTGATCCCATTACTAGTTAATGACTTGATGTATAACAACCTGGTAGATCGTGGTTACTTAACCGTTACCTTTACACCAGAGCAAGCCGAAGCCAAATGGAACTACGTAAGCAGCATTAAAACCGCGTCTTACGCTATGCAAACTGAGCGCAGCAAAGAACTACACATGATTGCTGGTCAGCCAGAAATTCAAGGGTAAAGGCTCAAGAAAGTACCTAGGGGCTAGGGAAAAGGTTAAAGCAGCCCGGCGATCAACTGATCGCTGGGCTGATTTAAGTGCAACGCAGCTCCCCGAAAGAGCCCTTTACAGTAACGAATTCCAGATGCTGAGATCTTCGTAGGTCGTGCTTTAGCGCGTTAATTACACGACTGTCGTCATAAATGACGACCTACATGCTCAGTTGATTTGGTCAATTGATTTAATATTCTACCCTCATTCACTTCTCATTTTCTTCTCTTTGTGCAAAACACAGTACAATAATAAGTTAATTTTACTTTTTCTCATCCAGTAGCGTGACCATCATTTGCTCGATGTTTTTCACGCTGTAGGTGAGTGCGCGAAGTAATTCGACTTGGCTTTGTGGCTCATCCGTTTTAACTGTGCTTGGCTTTGCTTCGGTTAGATTGTCTTTTTGCGTTAATATAGCCTCGCGAAATTCACTGGCATTCTCGACCCCTAGTAACGACACTAATGCACCGTGCCCAGACTGACCTGCCGTTTCAAAACTTAATCGATATAAACCAAATAGACGCATCAATGGCCCTTGGCTTAACCCTACATCGGTTATTTTTTCAAGCGGGATGGACTTTTCTTCTTTAAAAAATACACCGCGCTTTACCACCAGCTTACGCTCCAATAGCACTGCTGACATTGCTTTAAGCATACGCCCTGAAACGATCCAAATTATTAAGGCTACAATTGGAATTAATGGGATACCAACCAAACACACTAAGCAGGTAACAACTCCTAACGTGATCCAGTAAGATTTCACTTTAGGGTTAAATGCTGCACTTTTTAAACAACTCTCTGACATAGTAATTCCTTATAACGTAATAACAACTCGAATCGCGAGAGCGATGAAAACAACCCCAAGAATTTTATCGAGCCAAGGTGATGACCTAGTAAACGCAAATCGTTTTTTTGACAGTTCAGTGAGTGCTGCCACTATCAAATACCAGCCAGTATCAATAACAAATACGGTCAAGCACATGATCATGCCCACTTTAAAAGTTAGGTTTGCAGGGTCAATAAACTGTGAGAATAAGGCTAAAAAGAACACGGCAAGTTTGGGGTTCAAAAACGCAATAGCAAAACCATCTTGCAACGCTTGTTGAGCACTACCACTTTGATGCGCAACTTGAAGCTCATCAGCACTGGGTTTTGCTAATAAAATCTTAATACCTAAATATGCTAAATACGCCGCACCAAAGTAAACTAACACTTGATACACAGTGGGAAATTGTAACATCAATGCACCAAGACCAAGCAAAGATGCCGCTGCATAAAAGCCAACACCTACTCCATGGCTAATAGCCGCAAGCATGCCATTTTTCATACTGCCATGAATACTGTGCTTCAAAACCACAGCCAAACTTGGCCCAGGAGACATAGCCCCCATCATACAAATGGCCACTAAGCTTAACCACAGTGATAATGTCATTTATAACTCATTATTTTCAATCAGAAGAATATAACCATAAACTTGGCCAAAAAAGCCCGTTACAGGGCTGATATTAACCAAGTTCCAGCCATCTTGATTTAATTGATAAACTTTTTCATTGAGGACATCGATATTAATACCACCAAAAAAGCGCGTCTTTTTAAATTCTATTACTTTTTGCATGTTTATACCCCTTACAGCTGATACTCAAAATCATAAAAATGAGTTCCGTCTTCAATGCGAATACTCATTTTACCACTAAGCCCTTCAAGCTCATTGCTACCAGAGTCAGGTATAACATTTAAAATTAATGAATCTTGGCCTTTATCCATGGTTCCAAAGTGCTGCAATACAAAACTACCTTGCTTACCTGCAAGTGTGCCAACAACTTGCTCAATAGCAACATAGCCTGCACTGCCTTGGGTGGTAGTCATCGCGCTGAGCATTTCGCCAGTGCTAGTCGCATCAAGCTCGCCTGTAAAGGTTTTATCAATCGACATTCGCCCCAAATTAACGCCATCAATACCTTTAGCGTAGCCTTCTATTGGGTTGAGTTTAACGCTAAATTCGCCCGTAATGTGTGTAGTAGCCATGATAATCCTTTATTGATTGTTGTTTGCGGTTATTGAAATATTTTTATTTGCAGCCATATCTATACCTTATCCATTAAAAAGAATCCAGCATGAGCAAATCCACGCATCAAGAAAAAGCGGCTTTTAGTAGCTTAATCCCGATTTTTGAATTTATTAAACCTTACAAATGGGTGGTTTTTTCTGCGCTTTTGGCGCTACTTATTACCGCAGGTGTTAACCTATCACTTGGGCAAGGGGTTAAATTTGTAATTGATCATGGCTTTATTGCGGGTTCGCAAGCACAACTCAAATATGCTGTATTAGTATTAATTGGCCTCATTAGCTTATTAGCGATTAGCACGTTTAGCCGTTTTTATTTAATGTCGTGGATTGGTGAGCGAGTCAGTAATGATATTCGCAAAGCCGTATTTGATCGCATCGTTACTTTGCATCCGAGTTACTTTGAAGAAAACCGCAGCGGTGAGTTAATGTCGCGCTTAACCACCGACACCACCTTGTTACAATCCATTATAGGCTCATCGTTTTCAATGGCATTGCGCAGCGCATTAATGCTTATTGGCGGCTTAGTGATGCTGCTCGTCACTAACTTAAAACTCACCTTAGTGGTGGTTGCTTGTGTGCCGTTAGTATTGGTGCCGATGATGGTATTTGGCAAAAAGGTGCGCAAACTTGCCAGCTCTAGCCAAGATGCTATTGCCGATATTAGCACTTATGCTGGGGAGATCATTCAAAATATAAAAGTGGTGCAAAGCTATAGCCACGAGCAGCGCGAGCAACAGGCCTTTGCGCTTGAAACCGATAAAGCATTTAATGTGGCTAAAAGCCGTATTAAACAGCGCTCATTTTTAATTGCCGCAGTAATATTTTTAACCTTTAGCGCCATAAGTGTCATGCTTTGGGTCGGCGGCACTGATGTACTTGCAGGCACAATGACCGGTGGAGAGCTCGGTGCCTTTGTGTTTTACGCCATTATGGTGGCAATGTCTGTGGCAACAGTGGCCGAAGTATATGGTGAGCTACAACGCGCCGCAGGGGCCGCGGCAAGGCTGCTTGAATTGTTAGCGGTAAAAAGTGAGATTGTAAATCCTGAAACACCGCTTGATGATCAGCTGCAAGCAAAAAAAGAATCAGCGGCTATAGAGCTCAACAATATTAGCTTTAATTATCCGTCACGCCCTGATGTAAGTGCACTTAAAAATGTAACGCTGAACATTAAACAAGGTCAAACAGTGGCGATAGTGGGCCCCTCTGGCGCAGGTAAAACCACTCTTTTTGAACTACTACAGCGCTTTTACGACCCCGCTCGCGGCGATATTAAGTTTCACGGTATTAATATTAAAGAACTATCACTCAATACCCTACGTAATAGCATGGGCATGGTGGCACAAAACCCTATTTTATTTAGCTCAGATGTGATGCACAACATTCGCTATGGCAACCCTAACGCAACGGACGAACAAGTCTTTGCCGCCGCTAAACACGCCCATGCTGATGAGTTTATACAGCAATTACCAAACGGCTATGAAAGCTTTTTAGGTGAACAAGGAGTGCGTTTATCTGGCGGGCAAAAACAACGTATTGTTCTCGCTCGCGCAATATTAAAAGACCCTGAAATATTGTTACTTGATGAAGCAACTAGCGCGCTTGATGCGCAAAGTGAACATCATGTGCAAGCTGCGCTGGAGCATCTAATGCAGCATCGTACAACACTTATCATTGCTCACCGCTTAGCTACAGTAAAGCATGCTGATGTTATTGTGGTAATGGAGCAAGGTGAGATAATTGCCACAGGTACGCACCAGCAATTAATAGAGTCAAACCCGCTTTATAAACAGTTATGTGAATTGCAGTTTAATAGGGATTGAGGGTCAGCGGTCAGCGGTCAGCGGTCAGCGGTCAGCGGTCAGCGGTCGGCGGTCGGCGGTCAATCATCTCATTCACCTGCTAATTAACAAGTGAATGAGATAAATATACCCAAACCACCTCAAGATGCAGAATTCAGCGTTTCACAGGGGCTTAATATCAAGGCGTTACTTTGCAAGAATGGCAGTCCCTTTTAAGAAGTAACAACGATAAGAGTAAGTCTCTGTGAAACGCCCAAAGGGTTGGTTTAAAAGCGATTTATACTGCGTTATTGATTTTAACAATAGAACCACTATTACTTGCAATCAATGCCTTGCCTAAATCGCTTTTAATTCCAACGACGCTCGCACCTTGAGGTGGCTTGGGTATAAATGCAAATAACTAGCCTTCTGTATTTGGTACGATTTGAATTTCTACACGGCGGTTTTGCGCGCGACCGTTAGCACTGTCGTTACTGGCGATTGGCTGAGTTTCACCGTAGCCGCGAGTGCTGATACGCCCAGCTAGAATTTGTTGATTCACTAAGTAGCTTTTCACACTTTGTGCACGCTGCTCAGATAGTGTCATATTGTAGCTATCTTTACCTGTGCTATCGGTATGACCTTCAATGCTAAGGAAGGTTTTTTCATATTTGTTCATTACTTTAGCAATCGCATCTAAGGTGTTATGAAAACCCGATGAAATATATGATTGGTCTGTCGCAAAGGTAATATTTGACGGCATAACTAAGCGTAAGTTGTCACCTTCACGGACTATTTCAACACCAGAACCGGCGAGTTCATCACGAAAAGCCTGCTCTTGCTTATCCATGTAATCACCAACAGCTGCACCGGCTAAGGCCCCTATTGCAGCGCCAATAAAAATACGCTTGTCATCGTGGTCACCTGTTGCTTTACCTAGTACAGCACCTGTTGCTGCACCTATGCCCGCTCCCATACCTGTATTGTTAGTTTCGCAACCGGTTAGTAATACACTTACAATTGCTGCTGTTAATAATGGTTTAGTTAACGTCATGGTAACTCCTTGCCTTGAAATACTCATTTGCTAGCAAGTATGCAAAGCTATCCATGAACAACCGATGAAGAATCAGTTAAAAGCCCAGCGACTCTCGATCTACAGCGGGTAATTTATAAGGTGCAACGAGTTTCGTTAATTCGCCGCTATCAGCCATCTTTTTTAATTCAACATCAATACGTTTAGCAAGATCAGTGTCAGCAAATGACTTACTCAGTGCAAGGAACCCGTAAATAGTATCACTGTGGCGGTACTGCATTTTCACTAAATTATTAACCGGTTGATTTAACACACTCATTGCATGATCCGTTGTGCTTTCAATGCCGACCACCAAATCCACCCGGCCTTTTACTAATAAATCAATAGCCGTCTTTTCGGTCAATACAGGAACTTTAATTAACTTATCATCCTCATTAAAGCGCTTAAAATATGCAGCTCCGCGCATAATGGCTATTTTCTTTCCATATAAGTCATCGTAGTGCTTAATTTCTAACTTGCTTTCATGACGCGCATAAAATACAAACGACGAGGTGATCACCATATAAGGAGGCGTAACAAACTGCATCAATTTCTGGCGTTCAGGTGTAAGTATTAACCCTCCCATCGCGTTAACTTCACCATTTTCAAGCATTCTGATACAACGAGAAAATGGGCAACCTACTAATTCTAATTTAAAATCAAGTTGCTGCTGCATTAACTGAAAAATATCAACAATAGCGCCAGTGATTTCACCACTGTCAGATATTTGGCTATATGGTGGGCCATGATCCACTGCTAATGACACCTTAGTTATTGCAACAGCCGCGTGGGAGCCGTTACTTATCAAAAGCATAGTGCCGATCAAAACGTAAACTATAAGTCGCATAACTACTTACTTTTAGCTATCACCTACATTTATTGTAGACAAGTATATAAATTAATAACCACAAAATTGTCACTAAAATTTGTCATAATGAAATATAAAGGCAATAAAAGGATAATCAAACGCTATGTGGCTCGCTATTTTTAAACAGTTTTTTTTACTTGGTTGCATGAGTTTTGGTGGCCCTGCAGCACACCTTGGGTATTTTAAACGCCACTTTGTCGATAACCTTAAGTGGTTAAACACCCAGCTTTATGCACAGTTAATTAGTTTAAGCCAAGCATTACCAGGGCCTGGCTCAAGCCAAGTAGGGTTTGCCATCGGTGTTGAGCGTGGTGGCTTATTAGGTGGAATCGCAGCTTTTATAGGCTTTACGCTGCCATCATTATTGATCATGATACTACTTGCTATCAGTGCTCACCAATTTGATGCCATTTACTTTGCTATTATCGCCGGGTTAAAGCTGTTTGCAGTCGTTATTGTTGCTGATGCAACACTTAGTATGGCAAAAAGTTTTTGCACCAGCTGGGTATTAAAAGCATTGGCCGCTTCAAGCACTTTGTTGCTCATTGTAATACCCAACCTTGCCAGTCAAATAGCTGTATTATTTGTAGCTGCAAGTATTGGCGCTATTTGGCCAATGTTAAACTTAACTAATAACAATGAACCGCAATCAGTAACCAAGGCAGGCGTTAACTGGCTTGCTTTGCTGCTATTTGCCTTACTGCTGATAATAAGCTTTTTGCCCTTGACTGAAAGCGCCGCGTTATTTGCGCCATTTTATCAAGCTGGCGCTATGGTGTTTGGTGGTGGGCACGTTGTACTGCCAATACTTCAAGCTGGTTTACCCACACTCAATACCGAGCAATTTTTAACAGCCTATGCTAGCGCCCAAGCAGTGCCTGGACCAATGTTTACGATAGCAAGTTATTTAGGGGCACAGTTTGAGGGTATTCAGCCCGTAGTAGGTGCATTAATTGCCACGACATTAATTTTTTTACCGGGGCTATTACTGATGTTTGCCCTACAGGGTAGTTGGTTGCAGTTAGCCCAGCACCCTCGTTTTGCAAGCAGTATTGCTGCACTTAACGCTGCTGTTGTGGGCTTTCTTGCTGCGGCACTATACTCACCAATTTGGACTTCAGCAGTTCACAACGTTTGGCATATAGCGCTGGTAATCGCCGCTTTTGCATGGCTAAGGTTGGCCAAGCCACCTATATGGTGGCTATTAATTGGCTTTATTCTGATGGGTCTTGGGCAGTATCATTTGCAACTTTAACGGTCGGTTTAGTCCCCGCAACACCATTTATCGCAGGGCTAAACTGCCCTGTCACACTTTGATAAGGACGTAAATCAAACAGCGGTAATACCGCAAGTAGATGATCCATTATTTCAGCTTGTAAATGTTCGAATGATATCCATCGCTTGTCTTGACTAAAACAGTAGAACTCAATGGGTAAACCATGATTTAGTGGCTGTAACTCACGCACCATTAAGGTTAATGAGGTGTTTATTTTGTCATGTTGCTTTAAATAGCCTTCAGCATAACGACGAAACAAGCCTAAATTTGATACCGGATCAGGCAAACTATTCATTTTAATATAGTCTTTTAGGGCGATTGTTTGACCAATAGTTTTTGTAAGTTCATCATCAGCTAAGCGAATACTATTCATATCAATATTAAGGGAGCGTTTTATACGTCGACCGCCAGACTCTTGCATACCACGCCAGTTTTTAAAAGAGCCAGCTACCAACATGTAAGTTGGGATAGTCGTAATTGTATTATCCCAATTACGTACTTTTACTGTGTTTAAGCCTAAGTCGATGACTTCACCGTCTGCGCCGTAATTATCAACTTGAATCCAATCTCCGTAGGTCACTAAACGATTTGCGGCTATTTGGATACTCGCAACAAAACCTAGAATGGTGTCTTTAAATACCAATAAAGTAACCGCAGCAATAGCACCAAAGCCAGACAAAATATAAGTAGGCGACTTTTCAAGTAAAATACTAACAATTAAGATTGCGCAAATTATAAAAGTGATCAGCTTAACAACTTGAATCAACCCTTGTATTGGTACTTCACGAGCAAATTCAAGTTGGTTATAAATTGCCCCAGCAATACTCACTATACTGCTAATGATAAAACCAACATGAATGATCAACAGGGTTTGACCTATGGTTTTAAATACTTCGGCGGCAAATTCACCAACAGGATAAACACTATCAAATGTAGCCAAAAAAAATACACAGCACAGCATGCCTGCAAAGCGACGATTAAGCTTTGTAAGTAATGGCGAGAGGGAGCCTATTCGCTCAGGTGAGAGTTTAGTAACCACAGCTTGAATGCCCGGTAACATTAAGCGCCGAGTAAATAAATACACAATCAGTAATGTACATACTCCAATCGCAGTAGCTGCTAGCGAGCCGAAGAGTTCAGCATCCGGCATCCCCTCAAACCAAGGTGTAACAAGTTGTTGTAGGCGTGTAGGTGTTGTCACGGTAGTTCAATCTCCTTATCTTGGATAATTACAATTTCAGAGCCCTGCTCTGCGTAAGCAATTGCCAGTTCACTATCTTTATTTAACCATAACTGATTAATCGACTCTTGGAAACGCGCTCTAAACTGACTATCTTGCTGGTAGTTACCTAATAGCTCAGGGCTAACAGGCACTAAAGTAACATTAACAGTCACTTTATTTAAGCGCCCACTTAAAAAGCTACCACAAATATGATTACTCTGTGCTTGATATACCAGCGTGGTATTGAGAATGGCATCAAATTGCTCGCCTAGAACTTCAAGCGCAAATGCGACGCCACCGGCTTTAGGCTTTAATAAATGCTTGAATGGGCTTTGCTGTGTTTGGTGCTTTGCATTTGTAAAACGCGTGCCTTCAACAAAGTTAATTATAGTGGTTGGATGACTGCGAAAATTACGGCAACTATGCTTAGTGCGTGCAACATCAAGGCCTTTTAGTGCAGGATTTTTAGCGAGCTGAGCTTTACTAACACGCTTCATAAATGGCATACCCATAGCCCAAGCGCCTGAGCCAATAAGCGGCACATACTTAAGCTCATCTTTTAAAAAGAACTTAGGAGCAGGTAATACATCAATGGCACTAAGCACTACAATATCGAGCCAACTAAAATGATTCGATATCAGCAAGTACCAACCAAGTTTATTTACATCACCATTAATAACTGTTGTGATTTGCGCGTTGCTCAATTTTAACCCGAGCCGGTTACCACTACACCAACCTTGATACGCACTATGTAACAAGTTACTTACCCACGCCATGGGCAATACTAGTTTTATTAAGCCCAGTACTAAAACAACACAGCCCCACAGTAAGGTATTACTAAAAAGTACAACCCCCACAATTAGGCCATTCAGCCATTTTGGAATAACACTATTTAGCATGTGCACTCACTATTAATGATCACTTAGCTTGTTGCTCAAGCTTTACTAATTGCTGCTCTTTCTCATGCCACAAACGGTTTAACTCTGATTGAAAGCCAACTCTAAACTCAGAATCCCCGGTGTAATCGCCTATTAACTCTTGGCTTACAGGTAACACTTCAACGTGCACGTTGATGTTTTTAACTCGACCACTGGCAAAATCAACAAAAGTAGGTATGCCATCAGGGTAATGAATTGTTACATTCACCACTTTAGATATTTGCTCTCCCATCGCTTGCATTACAAAAGCAATACCGCCCGCTTTTGGTTTTAATAAATGCGGGAATGGGCTATTTTGGCGTTGATGCTTTGCCTGAGTAAAACGCGTACCTTCAACAAAATTAACAATACTCACTGGCATTTCTTTAAACTTTTCACACGCTTTACGGGTTGTTTCTAAGTCTTTACCACGCAGTTTAGGATTCTTTTTAAGTTGGCTTTTACTGGTGCGGGTCATAAATGGGAAGTCTAAAGCCCACCAAGCTAAGCCAAGAATCGGCACATAGATAAGCTCTTTTTTCAAAAAGAAATTCAAAAACGGAATTTTACGATTTAATAAGCGCTGTAAAACTAAAATGTCGACCCAGCTTTGATGATTAGCAATAATCAAATACCAGTCTTTGAGTTTAACTTGCTCAAGGCCCGTTACATTAAGCTGATAAGGTGTAAATATATTTTGATTTAATGAGTTGCAGCTCACCCACATAGAGGCGCACTTTTTAGCCGCCCAACTCATCGCTTTTTGCAATGGTTTAATTGGCAGTAATTTAATTAAGCCAAAAAGAAAGATTGGTATAAACCAAATTACCGTATTTAAGGTGTAAAAGAAAATACTAAACACACAGCGAATCATCGACATTACTACTTAATTCCTTTCATCAAATTTAATCTTCAAAATACGTGTAACCAGCAAGTCCTGCATTTAGCTCTACTAAATACTGTGCTTTTTCGCTATCACTGATACTTAATTTTGCGACAGTTGATGCAAAGTTCTCGGCTAAAATTTCGCTATCATAGTCTACAAACTTTAATACATCCTTAACGCTATCACCCTTTATCGCATTTGTTAGTTGATAGCCTTGTTCGTTCAACTCAACATGTACCGAATCAGTGTCGCCAAATAAGTTATGTAAGTCACCTAAAATTTCTTGGTATGCACCCACCATAAACATAGCAACATGATATTGCTGCCCCGGAATATATTGCGGTATTGGTAAGCTTGTTTCAATTCCAGCACCTTCAACATATTCACGAATTTGCCCATCTGAATCACATGTTATATCTTGGATAATCGCGCGTTGCGTTAGAGGCTTGTCTAAATTCTCAATTGGCATTACTGGGAATAACTGCTGAATACCCCATACATCGGGTAGCGACTGAAACAATGAAAAATTAACGAATAGCTTGTCGGCCAGTTTTTCATTTAAATCATCAAGCACTTCACGGTGGGCTCTTGCATTACTTAATGACGCTCGCACACGGTGCAATATCGTAAAGTAAAGTTGCTCTATTTTAGCCCATTCCAACATGCTGACTAAACCGTGTACGTACTGATCATGCGCTTCACTAAATAAATGCATCGCATCGTGATAAATTTCGAGCGCCATACGCGGATTCAAACGCTGTAAACATTGCCACATTTCATCAAGCACTAATACACTGTTAGGTTCGGGTGCGCTTGGGTTCAAATGATTTGGCGCTTGTTCAACATCAATAACATCAGTAATTAATACCGCATGGTGCGCAGTAAGCGCACGACCTGACTCTGTAATAATGGCTGGATGTGGTAAATCATGCTGTTCACACACTTCCGCGAACGCATTCACAACATTGCGAGCATACTCATCTACTGTGTAGTTCATTGAACAGGCACTGCGTGAACCAGAACCTTCATAATCAACGCCGAGTCCACCACCCACATCAACGGTGTTTAATGGCACACCTAACTGGGTTAACTCAGCAAAATGGCGCGAACATTCGCGTAAAGCCCGATGAATATCACGAATATTGGCAATCTGAGAACCGATATGAAAGTGCACCATTTGCATTAAATGCAACTTATTATGTTGTTTAAGTACTTCAACCGCACTAAGCACCTGCCCTGCAGTTAAACCAAACTTGCCTTTTTCGCCGCCGGTATTTTGCCATTTCCCCTTACCCACAGAATTTAAGCGAATACGAATACCAATAGCCGGTTCAATGCCTAAATCATCTATTTCAGCTAGTAAGGTGGTCAGTTCTGATAGCTTTTCAACAACCACTTTAACCTTGTGGCCCATCGCTTGACCAATACAGGCTAGGCGTAAGAATTCGCTATCTTTATAGCCATTACAAACAATAGTGATAGGTGATGTTGCCACTCCTAAAATAGCCATTAACTCTGGTTTTGAGCCAGCTTCAAGACCCACTAATCCACTTGGATGAGCTAACAACTTACTCACGACTGAACGCTGCTGGTTTACTTTTATTGGATAAACACAGGTGTATTGACCATGATAATCGCGTGCATCGCGGGCTTTGCAAAAAGCACTGGTGAGTGTATCAACTCGGTTTTGCAAAATATCAGTAAAGCGCACTAACACAGGCAGTGTTAGACCTTGTTTTTTAAACTGCTCAGTTAAATCAGTTAATGAAATAGCCGCTTTGCTTTGATCGCCATCAGGATAAGCCACCAGCTCGCCTTGGCTATTTATATCAAAGTAACCATCACTCCAATGAGCAACGTTATAGGTAGCGCGTGCTGTGTCTAAACCCCAAGTCATGGCAAATTCTTCTTTAGTTGGCAAATACGTGTTTAATCACGCATTTTAATACGTCATAACTCGCTAAGCTAACAAAAATTAACCTTTAAGCCAAAGCTAGGATAAAATATTCGCTATACTGATAAAATTTCATTGAGCAAAACGCCAACCACTGGCAGAATTGCCCCTTTTTCATACTCAACTCAAAAGTGTAGCTAGCGACATGGCAAATTTAGATCAAAGCAAATGGTTTACCGAAATAAGCGAACGTGACGGCAGTGCGTTTTCTCTACGCATTAATAAAAAATTAGACGAAAAACAGTCTCCTTTTCAAAAAGTCGAAATGTTCGAAACCACAGATTTTGGTAACTTAATGATTATTGATGGCTGCACTATGGTAAGTAGTCGTGAGAACTTTTTTTACCATGAAATGATCAGCCACCCTGCACTATTGGCTCACCCGAACCCTAAGAATGTTGTGATCATCGGCGGTGGTGACTGCGGTACTTTACGCGAAGTACTAAAACACCCAAGTGTTGAGGCGGTAACACAAATTGATATTGATGAAGTCGTTACGCAAATGTCGCTAAAGTACTTCCCGGAGTTATGTGAAGCAAATCAAGACTCACGTGCAACGGTGATGTTTGATGACGGTATTAAATACATGCGCGAACTACCAAGTGATTCTATCGATGTAGTGATTGTTGATGGTACTGATCCTGTCGGTCCTGGTGAAGGCTTGTTCAACCATGCTTTTTATACTAGTTGTTTAAACGCCCTTCGCCCTGGCGGTATTATGGTGCAACAAAGTGAATCTCCACTCATGCACATGCCGCTACTAGTCGAGATGCGCGATGCCATGACAGACGTAGGCTTTAAAGATTTGCAAACTCTGCCTTTTCCACAACCTATTTACCCAAGCGGTTTATGGTCTGTGACACTAGCACGTAAAGATGAAGCATTTGCAGGCTTTAGAGAAGATGCTGCTAGTGAGCTTGCTCAAGGTACTGAATACTATAACAGTGGTATTCACCACGGCGCATTAGCTACACCTAATTTTATGAAACGTGCCTTTGATAAAAAATAAGGTGTCTTAAAAAAGTAAGGGGCTCCAAGAATCCCTTACTTTTTTCATGCGGGTCTAAAAGCGCCATTGGGCATTTAGACTAATTTGCTGCTGGGAAATTTTTTCTGCGATACCCATAGCGGCACGATTATCGGCTTGGCTATGTAATGCAGATCCTTCAATACCTAACTGCCATTGTGGTGAAAGCTGATAACGCCAAGTTGCTGTAATCCCTTCGCCATAACTAGCATTTGGATCAAAGGCCCAATCGTCTTTATCTGTTACTTCAAAATAGTCATAACGAATAGATAGCCTATGAGATGCCATTTTATGGCTCAATAAAACAAAGTGGCTATAAAAACGGTTATCTACACCTCGTGTATCTCCCATCGCCGTACTACCAGACATAACCTGAGTAATTAAACGTGTTTTAGCATTGAATTTATATAACCATGCAGCGCTTGAAAAACGTGTATCCCACGCGTATTGCCCAGTACTGTAGTTAACAGCCGCTGGGTCACCATTATTATCATAGTAATAGAATCGAAATTGCGACTTTTTTAAATAATCCCAATGCACACCGGCATAATAACCAAAGCGGCCATCAACCTCTTCAAACGGCAAAACTTGATTAGCTTGAAATTGCAGTTGAGGCGTATCAAGCGATGCAACAGCGGCAAATGCAACCCCCTCATTCAGTGTTGTTTGGCGGTCATGCATCGCAAACCCACGCCAAGCTAAAAGCGTACCTGCGGGGTCATTACCTTTAAATGTAGCGCCAACAAAGGCAAAGCTATGCTTACTATTAAAACTGCGACCAGGGCGTTTAATTGTTGCTTCTACGCCCAAAGTACGCACTTCCTCGCCAATCCATGAGTTTATCGCAGAATTCGTGTAATTGTAGGGAGATATCCAGCCCATATCAGGGTTTTCTAGTGACAATAAAGGGTAAAAACCTCCAGCGCGAACATGCCATTTATATTTGCTGTTTGTTAGGGGTTTATACTGTAAATACGCTTGGCTGAGCCCGAGCGTTGGTTCAGAATCTTGGTAGGCGTTAATCACCCCATGCGCAGACCAACCACTTGTTATATCGGCTCTAAAATCGATTAACCCTTGCGTAAGTACAATACCGTCGGTATCAGTATCGTAGCGATAAAGCCCTACACCACCTTCTTGCCAAGTAGCGTGGGAATCGCCTTTTATTGCACCTACTTGCAATAAACCTTTTACTTGCGCAGTGGCATTTGACACAACAGCCAAAAGAGCAAAACCGATTAAGACTCTAATATTCATCAAATTCATCTACACCAATTGCAATACGTGGAGTTACTTTTTGTTTTAATTGATAGTTGAAATCTGTATCGCTAACTTTAACGGTTTGCGACTCTGTTGAGCTAATATCGCCAAACCCTTCGTGCCATACAGTGAGTGTATATTCACCGGCAGGTACATCAAAAGAAAACTGACCTTGCTCGTTTGTTATGCCATAAAATGGGCTATCAACAACCACTATGTAACCAAGCATCCAATCATGGATATTACAGCCAAGCTCAACAACCCCTGTTTGATCAAAGGTGATCGGCGCTTGGGGTTGTTCACGATAAAGCTTTAATTCAAACGACTTACTTTTAGAAAACGAATAAACGTGATGCATGATCGAATCTAAATTAGGAAATTCGACCTTAGCATTTTGCTCAACCACCAGCACATGTGGAGTGAACTGACGATCTTTTTGCGCCATGGTAAATGACTGGTTAGCTACAGCTGTATTCTCTAACGGTTTCAGTGGCGTTAACCACACCACTGCATGTTCTACAGCTTGCTGATTTAAATCAGATATTGCTACCGTGGCTGCATAGCTTTTAACAGCGCTCAACGCTAAAAGAATAAAGGTAAGGAGTTTCATATTATCTATTCTAATTATTTTATATAACAGTATAGACCTATTTTATTGATACTTTATTACTTAATTTGAAAAATTTATTGCGTTGAATACGTATGTAGCCACCTCGTAAATGCTACCCCCTCGCTTTATGCTAACTAATCTGAACTCTGGATAATTAACCAGTTAGACATAAAGGACACACAATGCGATTACCTTTACTACTGCTAGCGCTTTTATCAAGCAGTGGCTTCGCTAAAGAAGCCACTGTTGAATCACCAAACAAAAAAATCAAAATAACCATTTCAGATCATAATACGGCACCTCATTATTCAATCAGCTTTAACAATAAAAATGTTATTGAAAACTCATCCCTAGGATTTGAGTTCAAACAGCAAGCAGCATTTGATGAAGGTTTCACAATCACTAACATTGCCAGTAAACAGGTAAATGAACAATGGCAGCAACCATGGGGTGAGCGACAAACGGTTTTTGATCAGCATAATGAAGTTGCAGTTACTTTTAGCAAACCAGCTCCTCATGGCGGTACCTACACCGTGCGCTTTAGAGCATTTGATAGCGGTGTCGGGTTTCGTTACGAAGTACCGAAACAAACTGGTTTTGAACAGATCGAGATAACCAAAGAGCTCACCGAGTTTGCAATAACCGCCGCAGATAAAGCAACAGCTTGGTGGATCCCTGCCCGCGGCTGGAATCGCTACGAATATGTTTACAACACCACACCATTACAAGATGCTGCTCTTGTACACACCCCTTTCACATTTAAAAATGCCGATGGTGTTCATATTAGTATTCATGAAGCAGCATTGGTTGATTATGCCGGTATGGTTCTCAATCAACGTCGCCCTGGTACATTACAAGCTGATCTAACACCTTGGTCTGACGGCATCGCAGTGAAAAAAAGCGGCGCATTTAATACTCCATGGCGTACGGTACAAATTGGCGAACAAGCCATTGATTTGATTAATTCAGATATAATTTTAAACCTAAATGAACCAAACAAATTAGGCGATGTATCTTGGGTCAAACCAGGTAAATATGTGGGTATTTGGTGGGGAATGCATATCAATGAAACCACCTGGGGCAGCGGTGAAAAACACGGCGCTACCACAGCAAACACTAAGTACTACATGGATTTTGCAGCTAAATACGGCTTTGATGGGGTACTCGTGGAAGGCTGGAATATTGGTTGGGACGGTGATTGGTTTTTCAATGGCGATGTATTTAGCTTTACCAAACCTTATGATGATTTTGATATCGCCGAACTGACTCGTTACGGTAAACAAAGAGGTGTGCAGCTTATAGGCCATCACGAAACCTCTGGTAACGTTACAAACTACCGTAATCAAATGGAAGATGCTTATGCGCTGTATGAAAAATCCAACGTTAGCCAAGTAAAGACTGGCTACGTCGCAGATGGCGGTAACATCAAACGCATTGACGAAAATGGTATTGTTCGAAAAGAATGGCACGACGGTCAATTTATGGTTAACGAATACCTACACAGTATAAAGCTGGCCGCTAAACATAAACTCAGCATAAATACCCATGAGCCGATTAAAGACACCGGCCTGCGCCGAACCTACCCTAACTGGATAGCTCGTGAAGGTGCTCGAGGCCAAGAGTTTAATGCATGGGGCACGCCACCTAATCCACCAGAACATATTCCGATGCTTGCCTTCACTCGTATGTTAGCGGGCCCTATAGATTTTACCCCGGGCATATTTGATATGGGTTTTAATGGTTTAGGCGCTGATACTAACCGTCCGCAAACAACCCTAGCTAAGCAACTGGCTTTGTATGTAGTGATGTATAGCCCTATTCAAATGGCTGCTGACTTACCGCGTAATTACTTAGCAAAACCGGATGCGTTTAAATTTATTCAAGACGTGCCGACTGATTGGCAACAAAGTATCGCATTGGCAGGTGAAGTTGGCGACTACGTGGTGTTTGCACGTAAAGAGCGCAAACGCGACAACTATTCTGGTAATGACTGGTACTTAGGCGCAGTCACCGATGAGCAAGCTCGTACAATAGATATTAAGCTCGACTTTTTAGAAACAGGAACCGCATTCGAAGCACAAATTTATAGAGATGGTGACAACGCACAATGGGAAAACAACCCCTACGACATCAAGATTGAACAACGCATTGTTACAGCGAAAGATACATTATCGCTAAAGTTAGCGACTAGTGGTGGCACAGCCATTAGGTTTAAAGCCTTGCAATAACAAACTTAAATAATCTGTGAGCGTGAGCATTACCATTACTCACGCTTACTCATTTCATAGTTAATACTAAGTTAATAGTTATTCCTTATTAAAACCGAGCGACAACACCACAATTATTAATCCCCCCTCTAATAAAGCACTTAACTTGATTGACCCAAATACTGAATAACTCGTTATTAGCTATTTGCTGCAATGTCGTGTAATAGATTTAATACCTGTAGTGACCTACTTTGAACTAATAAAAATGATTAGCTCAATTAGCAACTGTAGGAACATAATAATGAAACGTTTTCAGCCAGTTAAAACCGCCGCAGTGGTATTGCTCTGCTTAAGCTCGTTCACCACTCATGCAACGGGAAAATCTGCAGCTCAATATGCTACACAAGCAAACTGCATTGCTCAAGCACAGTGGTTTAAGTCTCCAGTTAAACCCCCAAAAGAAGGCAAAGACAGTCCGTTTGCATGGGTAGATGGACAAGATCAATCTACCAACTGTAATTTTCATCAGTGGTCTTGGCAAAAATTTCTGTATTTAACTCAAATAGATAAAAAAACCAAACAACTAGTCATGTTTGGTGGTGATTACATACAAGTAAATAACGAAATGATGCCTTACCTTGAGCCCTGGAATGATTTACTCAACCCAGCAGGCCTAAAATTAAGCGCCCAGTTAATTTTAGAAGATACCACTCAAGCAGGTAGTAGTCATGGCAAACTCTTTACAAAATATGGTGATAAACCAGCTTATTATTCAATACATATAAACCGTGAATTTATCAAGTCAGCAGCTAAAACGCCTATCACTAGCAGTGATCAATTTGCTGTTGGCTCGGTTGAATTAAAGGTTGCTTGGCTGGAAGTCGAGCAATTACGACCCCTTTATTCTGAGCAAGAAATAGATGAGCAGTTTTATACACACCAAGCATTGATCAAAGCCGACAATAAAACCATACGTAGCAGCAAAGTTGCATTAATTGGCATGCATGTTGTTGGCGTGGTAGAAAATCACCCAGAATTTATTTGGGCCACTTTTGAGCATCAAGCGTCAACACCAGATTATTATGGCTCAACGAGTGCGTTTAAAAAGGTCGATACCGATTACGATGCAAATAAAGTGGTAAGCGATAGTGATAATTTTATTTTCTATCGAAAAAACACCACCGCAGGAGATGCTCACCTGAGCTATCCTTCAGCTGAAAGCACCACCAATACATTTAGACTTTACCAATTTGGCGTACCTAACGGCGCCCCCTATGTCCACCTTGCAACAGCAGCTCAGCAAAGCCAAGATGCGGAGAACTTCAATAATATTCAGCAACTAAACCATAGTGTTTATAAAGGGCTAGCTGCGCAGGATAGCCATTGGCAGCATTATTTTTATGCCGGTAGTGTTTGGTTAAGTACTCAGGATTATCAGTTTAGTAACGGCATTAGCGGCAATATTGTCCCACCTAACGCTAACGACAAGTTACGTGGTTCACTTGCACTGGCCAATATAACGCTAGAAACCTACACCCAAACCTATGGCGATCCAAATCAAACCACTAACTATTCAACCAATAATTGCTTTGCGTGTCACGGTATCAGTGCAGGTAAGTCAACCATGGCCGTTAGCCATATTTTTAATAACTTTGAAAAATTAGTCAGTAGCAATCAACAGCTCAATGTGCAAACAAAAAAACCGTGATCAACGAACGAAAATAGGTTTTCAGCTCAAACTATCGAGAGCCCCTAAATTGTATAAGGAATAAAGTGATGACTAAAAAAACAACAAAGAATGAAAACGCCTCTATAACTGCTAACAATGTACCGTGTTGGTCAAATGATAAAGATGTTGAATTGGCTTGCCAACGATTAACCGAAATGTTTGTCGGCCTAGGGCAAGTACCCACTATTGACAAAGGACAACACCCGGCTCAACGGGCAGTATTTAGAAAGCAACATGGTATTGCATATGGTAAATTGGAAATTAACTCAGACATTGCTCAACAGTTTAAAGTTGGTATTTTTGCAGGCAAAGAATATGAATGTGCGGTGCGCTTTTCAAGTGATACCCAGCCAGCTTCGCCAGATTTACACAGTACATTGGGACTGGCAATAAAGCTATTTAAAGTGGAAGGCCCTAAGTTGATTGGTGAAGGTGAAACTGCTGATTTTATTTTTCAAAACATGAATCGTTTTTTCACCAAAAATGCGCAACAAATGTGCCAATTTACAACAGCAGGCGTAATTGACAAAAACTATGATGCCTACTT
The DNA here is from genome assembly GCF_049257175.1 of Pseudoalteromonas mucoides. Taxonomy (NCBI): domain Bacteria; kingdom Pseudomonadati; phylum Pseudomonadota; class Gammaproteobacteria; order Alteromonadales; family Pseudoalteromonadaceae; genus Pseudoalteromonas; species Pseudoalteromonas mucoides. The sequence goes on along the minus strand of NZ_JBMMUC010000006.1, from coordinate 171,117 downwards.
AAATAATCCTGAAAACAAACAAACAGCTGATATTCTTGAGGCAATGCAAAAAGTAGAAGCCAGTTGTTTAAGCGCAAAATATTGGGCTATATTACCTTTCAAGTTAGGCGATAAGCAAATTGTAAAATATCGCTTAGTCCCCGAGGATAGTGAGCTTGGGGCACCTAGTGTAGATAACAACTATCTTGCCCTAGATTTACAGCGTCGTTTACGTCAAAGCTCAGCCACATTTCGGTTTGAAGTACAGCTAAGAAGTAATCCCAAAACAATGCCTTTAGATGATGCTCAGGCGCTATGGAGCACAAAGGAAAGCCCCTATATATGTATCGCACGACTGCATTTAGCTCAGCAGAATATTACCGCTATAGGGCAAGCTGAGTTAGGAAGTAACCTTTCTTTTAACATTTGGCGCACATTAGCCGCTCACGAACCTTTAGGTAGTATCGCACTCGCTCGAAAATCAGCTTATGCAGCCAGCGCTCACGCTCGTCATTGCGCTAATGGCCAACAATTACAAGAACCTAAACAACTGAGCGATTTCAATCCGCAGCAGAATCAAGATTCTGACTCTGAATGCATAGTTTACGCAGGTATTTACCCGCCGATTGGAGTCATGCGCGTAGGCAATAGCAAAACAGAATACTTTATCGGCCCACAACAGCCACAGCCAATAGCACACAGCGATGAAAACAGTTATCGAGATAAAACCGGCGCACTAAAACGCCAAGCTGCTGAATTTAGAATATACGGTTTTAATGCAGCAGGGAAAGCCATAAAAGAACTAACCCTCGATAATGCAGACATTACTTGGCATGCTGAATTAGCAAATCAAAAAGCCTCCTGGTACGAGTTTCAAATTGCCTTGGATATCCCTGAAGCCGCGGATGCACCACCATCGTTACTACGTAATAACAATGTAGCTGATCGTAGTAAATTACTAATCAACGGTGGTAAACACAGTTTAAGCCGTAAAAATGTTAAATCTAAGCATGAATTTATCGGCCACTTTATGGATCAAGAAGTCTACTTAGGTGAAATGCGCAGCGATCAAAAAGGCCGTTTAATTATGCTTGGTGGCCACGGTGTTTCACGTAATATCAACGGTGATATTGCTATTACTTTTGCCAATAATGAAGGTTGGTATGATGATACTTCTGATGGTCCTATTACCGCTGAAGTTGAATATCAAGGTGTCGCATTACGAGTTGAACCCGCTTGGGTAATTTGCGCGCCACCAGATTATGCACCAATGCAAAAATCAGTGCGAACAATGTGGGATTTAATGCGTGACGTTGCTGTGGATGCCGGCATGTTAGCAAGACCACAGCGCCCACCTTTTTGTAATGACATTCAACCCATCTTTAACAGAATGACTGACTTGCAATGGGTTAATGATGGTTTTGCAGGTGCATTTGGTTGGGGTGGGCAATTTAATTACACCAGCGAAGAGTGGCTAACAAAGCTCAGCGACCCCTCGCCTGCGTATCAAGAGTTACGTCGCACTTTGAGCAACAACTTTCGTAGGTTTGATGTGCCTGGTGCTCAAGCCCCACAACTATGGCCTTGGCTGTACGGTGATGCTATAAGCATTCCTCCAACAGGTTCTGTACGTCAGCATGCAACCTTATCTAATTTACAATTGAGCTTTTTAGAACAATGGGTTAAAGGTGATTTTATAAATGATTTCACACCAAAGTCGCCCTGCCCTGCACACGCGAACGTGCCAACTATTGACGATTACCATGTGTCCGAACAACCAGAATTATTAACCCGCGGTGCGATGGAGTTTTGCCTTGCCGACGCATTTCATCCTGGCTGTGAAATGACTTGGCCAATGCGCACCGCAGGTATGTATATGTCGCCATTTCGATTAAAGCATGCCACAGCTGATTTACAAAGTGATCGATATTATTATGGCCCCGTCATGAACAGTGATGTTTATACCTTAGCGCAAGGGCCTTTATTTGGTGGTCAAGTTGCAGGAGGTATTACCCGCTGGATGGCTGTTCCTTGGCAAACAGATACCGCGAGTTGTAGAGATGGTTATAGTTCTGAGTATGATCCATTTTTACCAACATTTTGGCCTGCTCGAGTGCCAAATCAAATTATGAGCCAGTTCCGTTATCAACAAGTGCTTGATACCTCATTATCTGACAGTACTCGTCAACAGGCTTTCGCTTATCGAACTGACTGGCTTGATGATTTACCTTTACATGGCAATCCCGCCACTTATACAAACCAAATCAATAGTATGATAGATAACTTTGCTGAACTTGCTATTGTCCAGCCTCATATCGGCGTAATAGGAGATACACAATTTCCCAGCGCGATGCAGGTTGGTATATTGCCGCACAACCAGCAAAGTGAAGGGTTAGTCAACTTGGCTAGTAAAGCTATGCATCATACTAAAGCAAGCCTCAGCGCTGAACACTCCTCACATCGCAGACAAACGAACTTAGGCGTGACTGAAAAAGCGAACCGCTTCCATCGTATCAAGGGGCGCTAAGAATATGCCATTGCACGAGCATCCCCAGCGGCAAGCAGATGTTGTGATCATCGGGGCTGGTGTCGCTGGATGTATAGCGGCACTCGCTTTATGTGATACGTATCATGTTATATTAATTGATAAAGTAACAGCGCCAGAAGAACGTATTGGCGAATGTTTAGCTCCTGCTGCTAGGCGTATTTTACAGCAATTAGGTTTACTTGCTGAGTTTGAAAGTCAACTGACCAGTAGCTCAAGTGCCGCAAACCATTTGCACAATGTTGGTATGAAAATAAGCTGGGGCCAAGAAGCAACCCATATTGCTGACAATTTAAATAACCCTGACGGAAGTGGTTGGCGGTTAGATAGGCAAGCTTTTGAGGTCTTTTTACGCGCACAAGCACAACGGCGTGGCGTAACGTGTATTTGGCCAGCTAAACTCAATAATAGCCATTACAACAACCGGATGTGGCAAATCTCTTTAGCTACAGCTGATACACAACCAAATATCAATATTGCAGCACAATTTGTGATTGATGCATCAGGGCGCCAAGCACATTTCGCTAAAAAGTACACTACACGTATACAAACGGATCGGCTGATTTCTTGCTGGGCCACCATGCCTGATATTGCCCAAAACAAACTTGGTAGTATTTGTGCAACTAACAATGGCTGGTGGTATAGCGCTCCTCTGCCAAGACAACGGCGTGTCATTGCATTTCAGACAGACTCTGATTTAATTACTAAGGGGCTGCACAGAAATGTACAGTTATTTATTAAGCACGCGCAATGTCAGCAGCAGCTCGCCTCATTATTGGTTGATAATGAAAGTGCACTGAATTTACAGGGAATCGTTAGTGCCAACTCAACTCGCTTAAAAATCTTCAGCGGACAACAATGGGCTGCATTAGGTGATGCAGCCATCAGCTTCGATCCATTATCATCGCAAGGAATTTTTAATGCGATGGCTAGCTCTATGCAGCTAGCAAAGTTAATTAACGAATCGCAGATTATTAAATTTATTGGTAACGATACTCAACAGTTTTTCAACAAAACATATCAGCGACAAATTGAGCTAATCTGGCAACAATATTTATATCACCAACACTACTTTTATAGCCAAGAGCAGCGCTGGTCAAACCATGTTTTTTGGCGTCGGCGTCAATTACAAAATGAATTACTATATAGCTAGCTTTGCTTTAATAACAAATAAATTTGCGCACTCAAGCCGCCTTCTGGCCGGTTTACTAATTTTACTTTTCCGTCGTGCATATCAATAATTCGTTTGATAATAGCTAAACCAAGCCCGCTGCCTTCACTGCCTCGGGCTGCATCGCCTTGTTTAAATGGCTCAAACACTGTTTCAAGCTCACTTTCTGGAATACCCGGGCCCTGATCATTTACCATTACAATGGCATACTTTTTATCGTTGCTTAGCGCGGTTTCAACCTCTATATCGTCATCAGAGTAACGAATAGCATTTTCAATCATATTGGTCACTACGCGCTTTATTGCCACCATACTTAACGGTACGTTATCGAGGTTTGGGTTCTCTATAAAACGAATATTACGCTGATGCTTTTGCTCAGAATGCACCACTTCAGAGACAATCGCATTTAAGTCTTCGTGCGCAAGCTCTTCACGTTTATGATGGCGTAAATATTCAATGAATTGGTCGATAATGGCATTCATGTCTTCGATATCGTAGATGATCCCTTCACGCAGGTAATCTTCTTCTGCCGACATCATTTCGGTCGCAAGGCGAATACGTGTAAGGGGTGTGCGTAAATCGTGTGACACACCAGCCATCAGTAACCGTCGGTCATTTTCAAGTGCAGCAATACCTCGAGACATTTGATTGAATGCTCGTGTTACCTCTATGACTTCAGTGGAGCCATGCTCTTCCAGTTTGGTAGAGAAATCCCCTACTCCAACTTTAACAGCCGCTTGCTGCAATGCTTTTAATGGCCGATTTAAATGACGGGCAAATAACCAGCCACCTAAAACGCTCAAGAAGCCAATGCTCGATAAATAGAAGGTTAAAAACTCTAAGTTGTTATCTTTAAATCCTGTGAGGGGTACTTTTACCCAAAAACCAGGTGCTTGCGGTGCTTCGACCCAGTAAATCAACGGCCCTATTTGGCTAATACGCACGCGAGCAGAACCATTTAATTGCTCCGACATACTGCGCGATAGCATTGGGTACTCTCGTGTTTGGCCAAGCCCTTGAGACATAGCTTGGCGCTGGGTCATTACTTCGATACCTGTAATTTCGAAAAACTTAGCAGATACTTCATCGCTAATTTCTACACCATCTTCCCAATCAATAAACACTGTTTTCACTTGTTTGGCGAGGATGAGGTTTACTTGTTCAATGGTGGGCTTTACCACGTAAAGGCTCACAGTGATGTATGATACAACTTGGTTGATCAGCAATAATGCTGCCACCAAAAACACTGTTTGGCCAAATGCACTTTTGGGAAACATACTCATAAACGGTTATTTTTCACCGTCAGGAACAAATACATAACCTAGGCCCCAGACTGTCTGTATATAACGTGGGTTGGCTGCATCGTCCTCAATCATACGACGCAGGCGCGAAACTTGTACGTCAATACTACGCTCTAGAGCACTGTAATCACGGCCTCGGGCTAAGTTCATTAACTTATCGCGGCTAAGCGGTTCACGAGGGTGAGTCACTAACGACTTTAATACCGCAAATTCCCCACTGGTCAATGACATGGTTTTATCACCTTGGGTCATTTCTCGCGTAGCGAGATTCAACGAAAACTCACCAAATGTGATCTCGTTTTCTTCTGCTGCGGGCGCACCAGGTACTTCTTTAGAGCGGCGGCGTAAAATAGCTTTAATACGCGCCAGTAATTCACGTGGGTTAAATGGTTTAGGGATATAATCATCTGCACCGAGCTCTAAACCAATGATACGGTCAACTTCATCACCTTTCGCGGTCAGCATAACAATGGGGATTTCGTTTTCTTTTTGGCGTAAACGCTGGCAAATAGATAAGCCATCTTCACCTGGCAGCATTAAGTCGAGCACCATTAAGTGAAAGTTTTCACGCTCTAATAACCTATCCATTTGTTCAGAGTTTGCAGCGCTGCGTACAATAAACCCTTGCTCAACCAAGTAACGCTCTAATAAGCTGCGCAATCGCATATCATCATCGACGACTAATACTTTTGTGGTTTCGTGTCCCATAACATTCATTCTTGTTGTTTTTGACTTGTTAATAGTTAATATAAATGAAAACTAAGCTAATAAAAAATGAATTGATTAATTAGATTGTTACACAACATTTCAAACATGCTAACTGGCGTAAAATCTACTCGACAAGATAAGTGGTTTTTTATACCTTGCCACTGCATTCAACAACAGAGCAAACAACAGTGAAAACAAATTTAATTACCCGAGAGGGCTATTTACAACTACAACAAGAGCACGACCACCTTTGGAATGTAAAGCGCCCTGAAGTTACTAAAATTGTTAGTTGGGCAGCAAGTTTAGGGGACCGTTCTGAGAATGCTGATAACTTTTTATAACCCCAGAAAACATACTATGCATACAAAGTTCACATTAAAAACAACAACTTATAAATAGTACACGTACTATTTTAATGTACTCTTCAACTTAGTAAAGATGGAACATTAAACTCAATTGTTGCACCTGATATCCAGGAGTCCAAAACCTCCTCATTTGTTAAATGAAACCAGTTAAAGCAATCTTCATTAAATTCCCTACAAAAAAAAGCCTCCATTTCTGATACTCTAATATTTTCAGGCAATCTACGAGTGTAAACAGCAGAGTAATTCTTTCTTTTTATTAAGTCTAAATACTCTTCTATTCTCTTTGTTAAAAGTTTATCAGATATGTAACTGGGGATATTTCTGTTATATAAATATGCACTTAAATTTCTTGCTTCTTTGTATACAACATAGCTAATAATCGGTAATGAATAATTTTTGGCAAGGTACTGTAAAAGATTCCCAAAACGGAGTGATTTTTGCACTGTAACTTTAAAGTCACAACAAGCGTCTTCTATAATCAACAGGATGTTGTATATCCTATTTTTTTCCAATAGTTCTTGAATCTCCTCTACATCATTCTTACTAACTTTGCGAGCGCAAATATCATCATATAACCTCTTAGTTAATTCGCTAACTGAGCTATATTCCTCAGAGTAGCGTAAGTACAATCCAAAGGAGTTGATGAATGAAGTCGAATAAGTTGGCAATTCAGATAAAATATTATCTTCGCGAATAAATAGATGCAAACAAGCGCCTAGAAAAGATCTTATAGATTCACGACCTTGAGCTTGAGCCTCCCTAAAGTCATGCTCAGTGATGCGGACTAAAAAACCTTTGGAAATTAAGCTTTTCATCATTCTTTTTTCTGCTTCTTCGCAACCGAGAGTTTCTGAATGAGCATCGTAATGATGCTTAATCGGCGCCTTATTGCCATCATTAAACCGTGTAAGTAGAAGAAATAAATATAGTTTTTCGATATATGTTAAACAAGAAATTGTACTTTCAGACTTTAGCCTCTGCTCAATATACTCACCTAACTTTTCTATTGTTAATTTTCCATCTTTTAAATAGCACTCAACAAGGCAACTTTTACACACATATCGCTCAGACTCAAACTGCTCAATGCACTCTTTACGAGTAGAAAATAGTTTTTTTTTATTGCAGCTATCGCAGTTAAATGCTGAATGAACATTGGTACAGCTACTTTTACTTTTTATTATTGACAAAGGCTTATCTAGTTTGCTTTTAAATTCTTTAAATACATTTTGAGCATTATTTGCAAATTTAATATTCTCACCTTTCTCTAATTCCCAAAATTGATTTATTAGTTCAACTTCAGCTTCACTAACCGCTTGTTCATAACAAATATAAGCGTAATTTTTCATTTTTTTCCAGACAAAGAAAGCCTAAAGAATTGGCTTCAATTAGTTTATTAGTAATTTATTACTATTCTAAATGTAAAACACCTAAATTCAAACAAAGTTAACAATATACATTTTTACTTTCATTTTTATAAACTAAGACTGAACTATTACATCTATAACTTGCTTTTATGCTATGGCTGGGTGCAACAGTATTCCCTATTACAGCAAATTAAGTAGAGAATGATATGGGTATCATGATGTGTCTGGATTTAAACGAAAATGTTTAATTAGTCATTAGAAATTCGATAAACAAAATAACGTAAGTGCATAGCTAAATGAATTTAAAAAATTCCTGAGGAAAATTTGAAACTTATGCTCAAACGCGTTGGCTACAGTATAATATTCTGAGTATCAGTGTATGAGTAAACGCTATTAAAGCAGTATTTATTTGAACCTGTTATATGTAGTAGCTCAGAGACATCAACTTGAGAAAGTTAATTCGTTGTTCCTCCGCTTACAGATAGTTATATAATTTAACTACCTTGCATACAAATACTTCTGAAAACCAATAAACGTATCGCGTATCGCTGTCGGTGATCCAAACTCAATGGCGGCGTCGTTAATGGTGTTGTATTTAAGCTCTACTAAACTGCGCATTTTTTTAGGTGCGAGTTCTTGCACGCCATCTTCAATGTATTTACTTAATATAAAGTTTATAAACTCTTGTTGTTTATAATCGCTAAAAGCAGAGTTTATTTTAGGTTTTGCTTGTTGAGCTCGTTCAGTGCGTGTTTGTGCCTCTGAGGCATACGCTACGTAGGATAAAACATCGTATACATCGCTGTCTTGTGCATCAATTACGGCTTTCATACTATCGAGTTTTTCGCTATCGTAGCCCGCTTCGGTTAAATCTTCTAATAGCTTTTCGCGAGTGGTTGGATCGCTCCAGATTTCGCGTAGTTGGTCTTCATTTTCAAAAAAGCGCGGTAAGTCGTCAAACATACGTTCAACAAATTCTTTTGCTGTAATGGGCTTGCCTTCAGCATTCCAGTACATTGCTGAGGAAATATGCTTAATTTGTCGTGTACGGCCGTCTGAGAGCTTTATTTCAAGCTTTTCACATACACATGGTCTTTCGCCACATTTATCACAGCCTTCAGGCTCTGGTTTTTCACAAATACATAGTTTTTGTTCACACACCTTGCACGGTTTCTTTTCACCGGCTCCATCCCCGCCAGTGTCTTCACATTGGCATGGAGTTGTGCCGCACTCTGAGCATACTTCGCTGGGTATTGGCTCGCCATCCCAAGCAGGGTCGGCAAAGTTATGGTGCGCTTTTACAAAGTCGTAAATTGTAAAGTAGTCTTTGCCATCGTATGTGCGAGTGCCTCGCCCTATTATCTGCTTAAACTCAATCATATTCTTACAAGGGCGCATAAGCACAATATTGCGTACATTACGTGCATCTACACCGGTAGAGAGTTTGCGTGAGGTGGTTAAAATTGTCGGAATGGTTTTTTCGTTATCACAGAAGGTTTTTAAATCATTTTCACCCGCGACACCATCGTTAGCGGTGACACGAACACAATAGTTAGTGTTGGTAGTCCAGCCTTTTTTAACTGCGTACTGATTAATAAAATCGCGTACCATACCGGCATGAACTTGTGTTGCACAAAACACGATGGTTTTTTCTTTAGGATTAAAGTGATCCATCCAATAGTGCACACGGCGCTCTTCGCGCTGAGGTATGGTAATAATACGGTTAAAGTCACCTTCTTTATATAGTTTACCAGGCTCAGGATCGCCTTTTACAACAACACCATCTCCCTCTATGTACTTGTACTCATCCATAGTGCCAACAATGGGTAACACTTTAAATGGCGTTAAAAAACCATCGTTAATGCCTTCTTTTAATGTGTAGCTGTAAACGGGTTCGCCAAAGTAACCATAGGTATCAGCGTTATCGGTACGCTTTGGTGTGGCAGTTAAGCCTAGCTGAACTGCGGGTTCAAAGTGTTTAAGAATATCGCGCCAAGCACTTTCATCATTCGCGCCACCACGGTGACATTCATCAATAATAATTAAATCAAAAAAATCAGCTGGGTATTGTTCGTAATACGGGTTTTCTGCCTTTTTGAGTGGCGCATTTTCATCTTCTTCTGTTGTGGCTTCTTTTAATTCAGTTTTAGGCCCACACATAAGAGTATGAAAAATTGTAAAAAATACGCTAGCATTTTTCGGCACACCGCCTCGTTTACGTATATCTTCAGGGGTGATACGCACAATGGCATCATCACCAAACGAATAAAAATCGTTAAACGCCTGATTAGCTAATATATTACGGTCGGCCAAAAATAAAATACGGGGGCGCTTTTTAGCAAGGCTAACGTCTTTTTGTGCAGTTAAGCTCCAACGAGTTTTAAATAACTTCCATGCGGTTTGAAAGCCAATACAGGTTTTACCTGTACCTGTGGCCAATGTTAGCAGGATGCGATTTTTACCTTGGGCAATGGCTTCAAGAGCATTATGAATGGCGTTTTCTTGATAATAACGCGGTGCCCAATCGCCTTTGGCCTCAAAGGGAATAGTAGAGAACGCATCACGCCAAGCTGTCGTATAATCCGCTTCTGGTGCATCGCCTTTTTGCTCAAAGGTTAACTCCCAAAGCGCTTGGGGAGACATATATTCATCTACCAGCGTCTCAATACCTGTGAGCATATCAATCTGGTAAATCTCATGGCCGTTGGTGGCATATGCAATACGGCATTGCAGGCGTTGTGCATAGTCTTTCGCTTGGCGCACACCTTCGCTATAAGTAAGGCTTTCTTTTTTTGCCTCTACTGCGGCAAGCTTACGGCCTTTATATACCAACACATAATCGCAAGGCACTTTGTTAGCGCGTTTGCCACCCGCCATAATTTGGCCTGGGCAAATAAGCTCACGACGAATAAAGCTGCTATCAACTTCACCCCAACCTGAAGCAACCAATTTAGGATCAATTAAATCCGCGCGTGTATCTGCTTCGTTACGCATCCTTGCTTGTGACATTAGGCCACTGCTCCTTTGTTTGTATCAACCTCAAGCGTTTTCGTTAACTTACCTGAAAAGGCTTTTTGTAGGATAGATTTTTTGAGTTCTTCGATATTTGTAAGTTTTTTCATGTAAAGACTTTCTAGTGATTCGATCTCTTTCTCTAGAATTTTTAGGTTCTTAATAACCTCATGTTGTCCATCTAAAGAAGGCATTGGAATTTGAAGGCTTCTCACGTTGTCTTTAGTAATTGTTTGTGTTGCTGCACCTTTTAGTCTTGGCGCTATTTGGGCTTTCCCACTACTAGAGTTTAAATAGCGGTAAATATATTCATTATTCGCTTTGGATGGATCCAAGCGAATTAAAAATAAATTCATTGCTAAAGAACAAGGCCGGTCAGTTTCAGGCATAAAATACACCTTTCCAGCATTTCCTATTTTACTCATAATAATTTCGCCACCGAACAATTTACTCTTTGTTAAATAGTTATAAGCATGCTCGGTAATATATCGCTTTTCATTTTTGAATTTCTTTTCAAAGTCAGTACTTCTAACCATCCAAGCAAAATCTTCCTGCTCTTTTAGTTCTACATGTTGCTTTAAAACTTTATAACTACCATTAGCATGATAGTCAGTCAGCACATCTACCACATCTCCCAACTCAACACTCTGAACCTTTTTACCACGCTGGCTAAACACTTGCTGCAAGTAGCTTTCAAACAGCTCGCGGGCGTTTTTGAGGTTTTGCTCAGTCTTGGCGCGGGCTTGTTCTATGTCGGCAAAGGCCTGTTCGAGTATGGCGACGATGCATTTTTGTTCTTTTATTTCGGGAATTTGAACACTAATCGAATAAACATTATTTCTATTTATTCCTGGCTTTACACCAGTTGCTAAACTAGGTAAATCTAAACGAGATAATAAGTGATAAATAAACATTAAATCGTATTTCGTAGCATCAAAATTCACAAAATAAGTGACGTCTAAGGGCCAAAACTTCTCTTCTGTTAGGGTAATTTCTCCAGCCGATCCTTTACGCCCAACAATAATAGTTTTTTTATCAAAATAGAACTCATCACTTCGGCACTTAACTCCATTAGCTCCATATGCTGGGTATAACCCATCAACCTTTCTTTTGACCTTATCCAAAGGCTTTCCATACTCAAGAGTAAGAAAGTCACCTATTTTCTTTTTCCTCCAACCTTCCATCACAACAACTCCTGAATTTTACCCAGAATTGCTTCGCTTTCTTTATCCAGGGCGATGATTTCTTCAATGATTGCTTGCGGTTCACGCAGTGGGGCTTCTTCTGCTTGATTGGGGTTTTTAACCGATAAATCCCATGTTGCCTCATCCAGTTCAGTTGTTGTTAATGACCAAGACTTAGCACTATCTGCAAAGTCTTTTTGTAGCTCGATAAATTCTTTTAAGTCTTTGTCGTTTAGTGGATTGGTTTTACCCAAGCTGCGGCCAGGATCTAACTGATAGAACCAGGTTTTTTGTGTCGGCTCGCCTTTGGTGAAAAACAACACCACAGTTTTTACCCCTGCGCCTAAAAAGGTTTTGGCTGGGCAATCGAGCACGGTGTGTAAGTTGCAGTTTTCTAATAGCTCTTTGCGTAAGGCAATGGCGGCGTTATCGGTATTCGATAAAAAGGTGTTTTTAATAACAATAGCTGCACGGCCACCAGGCTTTAGCATTTTGATAAAGTGCTGCAAAAACAAGAAGGCAGTCTCACCGGTTTTAATCGGGAAATTTTGCTGAACTTCTTTACGCTCTTTACCACCAAACGGTGGGTTAGCTAATACAATGTCGTGCTGGTTGCTTGGGGTAATGTCTTGTAGGTTTTCGCCCAGGGTATTGGTATGAATAACGTTAGGTGCTTCGATGCCATGTAGAATCATGTTCATAATGGCAATAACGTACGCTAACGACTTTTTCTCTTTGGCGTAGAAAGTGTTTTCTTGCAGGGTTTTTAAGTCACTGGTTGAAAGCTGTTTATTGCTAGCACCACCTTGGCGAAGGTAGTCGTAGGCTTCACATAAGAAACCCGCCGAGCCTGCGGCACCGTCGTATATGGTTTCGCCAATTTGCGGCTGTAATACATCGATCATGGCGCGAATCAATGGGCGTGGTGTGTAGTATTCGCCCCCGTTACGGCCAGCGTTACCCATGTTTTTGATTTTAACTTCGTACAGGTGTGAAAGCTCGTGCTTTTCTTCTTGTGAGCGAAAACGTAATTCGTCTACTTTTTCGAGTGCGTCGCGAAGTGAGTAGCCACTTTGAATTTTGTTTTTGATCTCGCTAAAGATTTCACCAATTTTGTATTCAATGGTGTCAGGGCTTTTAGCACGAAGTTTAAAACCTTTAAGGTAAGGGAATAACTCGCCATCAACAAAATCCATTAAGTCGCTGCCGGTTAAGGCGTTATCGTGATCAAACTCACCATTAGCAGTTTTAGGCGCAGCCCACGAACTCCAGCGGTACTCTGCATCAATAATATATTGGTAGTCTTCTGCCATTAACTCGGCTTCTTGAGACTTGGTAAACTCTAAGTCATCAAGGTATTTTAAAAATAGCATCCACGACGATTGCTCGGTGTAGTCTAGCTCACTAGAGCAGCCTGCGTCTTTATGGAAAATGTCGTCGATATTTTTAAATGTTTGTTCAAACATGTAAATTAAGTCCTTGTTAGCCAGTGAGTTTGAGATGATTTTTTTGCTTAAAGCAACTCACTCGCTTATTTATATTCCTGAGGTAATAGTGATTAATATACCCTAATTAATTAAAAAATTAATAATATATTAGTACCAAGTAGTTTTTGGTTAATCTAGGTCAATTTTATACTTTTGCCTTGCCGGTAGTATCTCTTCGAACTCGCAATTTAATGCGTTTACTAATTTATATAAGGTTTCGAGTTTAATATTAACATTACCTCTTTCCATTTTTCCGTAATTACCGCGCTCTATACCGACATAGGCGGCAAAACCTTCTTGCGAGTAGCCTGCTTCTTTGCGTTTTTCTCGTAGCTTTTCACCAAAATGTTTAACTAAATCACTCACCTGGTTTTCCTCAAGGCAAAATGATTAGATTTTCATGTTGAGGGCTTAACTACCACGCCCTATAATACCCATTATTATAAGAAGTTTATTAGGATTTACTTTGAAATTTGACCCTCTCGTAGCTCAAATTATTGTTGCACCAAATTTTGATAACTTTACAACAAGCGATGTACGCTCGGCGTACTTAGCATTAAAAAGTGATTCTTCTTTGGTACCTACAGCAGTTAGGCGAAGTATATATGCCGAATTGATCAAGCTTGTTAAAAAAGGCTGGCTGAAAAAAATGGTATCAAATAAAAAAGGATTTACGCGATTCAATAAAACAGAAAGCTTTAACGTTGAGGTAATTACTCAGCTAGCTAGTGCAATACCTATTGGAACTACAGAAAAGGCAGATGATAAGCACGCGCTATTACTTAGTAAGTTAAATCATTATAAAGCCGAGCTATTATTGAATATGGGGGAATCTGAGGCATACAAAGAGCTTTATTTGGAGTCACCCGAATTAGTAGATGAACTTCAGCCACAATACAACAAAGCGAGAGACAACAATACAAGAATACTTGGCAAGATTAGAGCGATTGAAGGCTTAATGAAGCAAAACGAAGCATTAGAGAAAATATGAAACTAAGACTATGGCAAGCCGAGTGTATTAATTTAGCGCTTACACAATACCAGAGCGGCAATAGCCACTTTTTAGCCTTGGCAACTCCTGGGGCGGGTAAAACCTTAATGGCTTCGGAATTAGCTAACCAGTTATTAAAAAATAATATGGTCGATGTGATTATTTGTTTTTCACCGTCGTCTATTGTTTCTCAAGACTTTAAGGAAAGCTTACAGCTAAAAACGAATGAACGATTTGATGGGCTTATTGGCGCTAAAGGTAGAGCTTTAACCTATCAAAGCTTACAGTATTTAGATGTGCACTTTTGGCAGTTATTTGAACGATATCGTGTTTTTGTAATATTTGATGAAATTCATCATTGTGCTGGCTCTAATATTGCCAATGCAAATGCATGGGGTGAGCAGATAATACTTAACATTCAAAATAAAGCACAGTATACATTAGCCTTAACAGGCACCCCTTGGCGTTCTGACGCTGCTCCTATTGTTCTTTCATCGTATCAGCAACCTAACAATAAAATAGCGTGTGACTACGTTTACGGGCTTTCTGAGGCTATTGGAGATAATGTTTGTCGGGTTCCACAAATAGTAGCTGTTGATAATAGCCATATTACAGTTGTAGATGACGTTGAAACCAAAACATTTAACTGCTTTAAAGCGTTATTAAACTACTCTGGCGTTTCTTATCAAGAAATTATTGAAAATGAAGCGGTAATAAAATACATAATTTCTTCCGCTCAAAAAAAGCTTATCTCATTTAGATTGAAAAACCCCGATGCAGCGGGGTTGATTGTTGCATCGTCTGTTGAGCATGCCCATCAAATCTCTATGTTAATGCGAACTCACTTTGACGAGGATAGCACTGTTGTAACCTACCGAGAAAATGAACCTACAAGTATTATTCAGCAGTTTAGGTATGCACAAACTAAGTGGATTATTTCTGTTGGTATGATTAGCGAAGGTACAAATATCCCTCGTTTGCAGGTTTGCTGCCACCTTACAAACATAAAAACAGAAATGCATTATCGCCAAATATTGGGCCGTATACTGAGGGTAACAAACTCTAAAAACCAAGAAGCTATTATGTACATGCCTGCCGAACCTAAGCTTTTAGAGTACGCGTATAGAGTTAATCAAGATGTTCCATTTGAAGCTGATGTAGTTAAGTTTGAAAAGATGAAAGCTACTGCTGAAGAACCTACTGAAGATGAAGGTTTAAGTGAAATGACCTTTAATAAGAAAAATAAAAAAACCTCCAAAGCTCAGTTTGATTTTGATAACTTTGCTGACTTTTTTGATCAGCCAGTTATGAGCAATAGACCTGAAGCGACAGAGGAACATTTTTTAACCGGTGCCTATGAGCGAATTATTAATATATCAGGCCGTTTTCAACAAGAAGCGATCGCTTTAGGGTTAAGTGAATTGCGGTAAATACGCTAGAATTTACCTCAAGTAGACCTCTACAGGTAACATCAATTTCAGTTACACGAGGAAATATAACTTAATTTAAGGTGTTGCTATGTATAGCTTCTCTGAAATTCATAAAAAAATAGACTTTATAGAGATTTTAACCAATAGAAAGAGCAGTGAAAGTTCAAGTCACCTAGAGCAAATTAACTTTATACATCAAGGTGTATTTATCAAAAATGCTGAGCGTCTAAGGATAGAGTTAGGCTGGGATATACGAGCATTTTCTTCAGCTATTAGAACTAGCAAGAGCTCATATGTACGCTATAAAAAAGAATTAAAGCCCTTAAATACCACTTTAAGTGAAAATGCATTTGAAATTGCAAAAGTCTGCTCTTTTTGTCTTGATTACTTTGAAAATATAGAACGTTTTAATATTTGGTTAAATACCTCGTCACTCCAATTCGACTCTAAAAAACCTTTAACATTTATAGATACAATAGCTGGCCGTGAATTAATTAAAAATACCGTAAACAGGCTCAAATATGGCTATAACGCCTAAGAGTAAAGTGTCTTAGGACGTAAAGCGCACGATCAACAGACTGCCAACATGAAACCAAGTTCTATCCTTTTCTTAACTTAACAAGAAGCTATCACTTTAGAGATTAAAACGTTGATTTGAGCTTATTAATGACTCAATTTTCTCTGATAGTCGCATTTGTGCCAATTGCAGTTGTTGAGCAGAAATTCTCTGACGGTCTGCTTTGAGCCTATAAGCGGACAGTCGAACGTTAGACCTGACTGTTAAATTTGTGTCATTTGCAGATCATCATTCGACCTTGATTGAATTGGTGGTAATTGTAGTATTCCGGACAATCAGCTTCTTATTGGTGAATATACAGTTCAGTAATCATTTTCAGTTGTTTTAAATTTCCAGACGAAGAGCACCGTATTTTCTGCAATACGGTGCCCAACATTCACTCCTTAGTTAATTTCGAGTGCATCATCCGATATAAAATAGGCAAAACGACCAATGTTAGGATGGTGGACGAGATGATCCCGCCAATCACTACCGTTGCAAGCGGTCTTTGCACTTCAGCGCCAGTCCCGACATTCAGTGCCATGGGGATGAAACCTAAACTTGCTACCAGTGCCGTCATCAGAACCGGACGCAATCTTGTGATAGCTCCATCAACGATTGAGTTAATCAAGTCACCTGTTTCTAGTACTCGCTGTTTAATAAATGACAACATCACTAAGCCGTTTAGTACCGCAATGCCAGAGAGCGCAATAAACCCGACTCCGGCAGATATAGACAGTGGCATGTCACGCATCCAGAGTGCGAAAACACCTCCTGTTAAGGCTAAAGGCACACCAGTGAAGATGATCAAGGCATCACGAAATGAGCCAAACACCACCACTAGTAACACAAGTATCAGGAAAAGCGTGGCCGGCACCACGATAGACAGTCGCTGACTGGCACTTTCAAGCTGTTCAAACGTGCCGCCATAATCCAGCCAGTAGCCTGCTGGTAGAGCTACCTGTTCGGTTATTTTGATTTTGGCTTCGTCAACAAAACTCCCCAAGTCGCGCTCTCTGACATTGGCGGTAACCACGACTCTGCGCTTACCGTTTTCTCGACTGATTTGATTGGGA
This sequence comes from Pseudoalteromonas mucoides, assembly GCF_049257175.1. NCBI lineage: Bacteria > Pseudomonadati > Pseudomonadota > Gammaproteobacteria > Alteromonadales > Pseudoalteromonadaceae > Pseudoalteromonas > Pseudoalteromonas mucoides. The sequence continues at coordinate 153,948 of NZ_JBMMUC010000006.1, read as the reverse complement.
ACAGACGAATAACCCAGCGTAGCGACTTCTGATAACGGCACAAATTCCCCATCGGACGTAATAATAGGAGTGCTGTCAATGGCATCTAAGTTTGTGCGGATACCTTCATCAAATCGCACAAGCAACTCGAATCGTCTATCTCCCTCAAAAATTAAGCCTGCGGTATTACCCCCGATAGCTGACGCCAACCACTCCTGTAAATCGGCGACGTCCAATCCATAACGTGCCAACTCGACTGGCTTGGGGTTAATAGTGAAGATAGGGATATCATCGACCTGTTCAAGTCGTGCATCCGCCACGCCGTCAATTGATTGCAAAACTGTTAAGATGTCGTTTGCAGAGGCAACAAGCGTGGTTAAATCATCTCCGAAGACTTTTATACCAAGATCAGCCCTTACCCCACTAATCAACTCGTTAAAGCGCATTTGGATAGGTTGGGTAAACTCATAGTTATTACCTGTCACCGCTTGTAAGTCTCGCTCAAGGGTTTCCACGAATTCAGCTTTTGATAGGTCAGGATCAGGCCATTGCGCTCGTGGTTTTAGCATCACAAAGGTATCGGTTACGTTGGGCGGCATCGCATCGGTAGCTACTTCTGCGGTACCGGTTTTCGCAAACACTGTGAGTACCTGTTCGTATTCCATCAAGGTAGATTCAAGTGTTTTTTGCATTGCGACGGCTTGTTCAATACCTGTGCCCGGTATTCGCATGGCGTGCAGTGCGATGTCTCCTTCGTCAAGCTGGGGAACAAACTCAGAGCCTAATCGCGTTGCCAACCATAAGCTGCCCACTACCAGCACGACTGAGCCGAAAAGCACTATCCAGCGTAATTTCAGTGCAAGATTAATGATAGGACGATAGGCGGATTTAGCTGCAACAATAATGAAGCTTTCTTTCTCACTGACTTTACCTGCCATAAACATCGCGACTGCCGCCGGTACAATGGTAATGGAGAACAGCATCGCTGCTATCAGCGCCATGATGACCGTTGCCGCCATTGGTTGGAACATCTTGCCCTCAACGCCTGTCAATGAGAACAGCGGGATATACACGACAGTAATAATCAATACACCGAATAAGCTAGGACGAATGACTTCGTTGGTCGCTTGAAAAACCAGTTCTAGCCGCCCTTTTAGTGGCAAGACTCCACCTGTGCGTTTCTGAGACTCGGATAACCGCCTGATACAGTTCTCTACGATGATCACCGCACCATCGACAATTAATCCAAAATCCAATGCCCCAAGGCTCATTAGGTTGGCAGACACACCGGTATTGACCATCCCAGTGATGGTCGCCAACATCGCTAGCGGTATAACTGCCGCAGTGATGAGCGCGGCGCGAATATTGCCAAGCAATATGAACAAGATCACTATGACTAATAACGCACCTTCCACTAAATTCTTCTGAACCGTTTCGATAGCTTTATCGACCAGTAGGGTACGGTCGTAGACTGGCTCAATGACAATACCATCAGGCAAGCTGGATTGAATGTCCTTCACCTTTTTGGCTACGGATTGAGCAACGGCTCGTGAGTTTTCGCCGACTAGCATCATTGCTGTACCTAAAACGGTCTCTTCACCCTCCTGCGTTGCCGCACCAGTTCTCAGCTCCTTACCAATAGCCACACTGCCAATGTCTTTCACCGCAACGGGGACAGTATTAATGCGTTTTATTACCACATTTTCGATATCGCTAAGTGTTTGAAGTTGACCTTGTGAGCGCACCAGTATTTGTTGCCCATTTCGCTCAACAAACCCCGCCCCCTGATTGGTGTTGTTTCGCTCCAGAGCACGATGGATATCGCTTAGACTAATGTCAAAATTCAGCATAAGCTGTGGTTCAGGATTCACATGGTATTGCTTAACATAGCCTCCAATGGCGTTGACTTCAGTGATCCCCTTAACCAGTGCGAGCTGCGGTTTTACAATCCAGTCGTGTATCTCGCGAAGCGCCATTGCATTGTAAGGCTCACCATTTTTTTGCATCGCATTTTGCTTGGCTCGCAAGGTATACATGTAGATTTCGCCCAACCCAGTAGCGATAGGCCCCATTTCAGGCGCTAACCCTTCTGGTAGCTGACTTTTGATTGCGCCTAATCGCGTATTGATGAGATTACGCGCAAAATACAGATCAGTGCCTTCATCAAATACCGCTGTTACCTGAGACAGGCCGTAGCGTGATAAAGAGCGGGTGTAGGACAGGTCAGGTAATCCCGCCAGTGCTGTTTCTACTACGAATGTGATCCGCTGCTCGGTTTCCAAAGGCGAATAGCCCGGTGCTTGTGTATTGATTTGCACTTGCACGTTAGTGATATCGGGTACCGCATCGATAGGTAATTTTTGATAACTGAATATCCCCATGCCCAGCACAAGGAAGATCAACATCAGCATTATCCCTCGTCGCTCTATGGATAAACGTAATATGGATTCAATCATGTGTTCGTCCCCCAATAACTGAGACGCATGACCAAGTAAATAGCATTGAGTTATTAGTGGTCATGACCGGCCTCCGACTTTTCTAAATCGGCTTTAAACAGGTAGCCGTTCTGGCTGACAATCACATCTGCAATGTGCAGACCTGATAACACTTCAATATTGTAGTTATCTTGTTGACCTAAGGTAACGGGCACGGGACGGTATTCATCACCTTCTTTGACAAACACGACAGAAGCCCCTTCAAACTCTTGAATCGACGCTTTAGGCACCATCATGGCGACATCAAGTTTGTTGATTGTGACAAGCCCTTTGATAGCCGCGCCAACCGGCCACTGACCTGAGGTATTAGCTATTTTGGCATACGCCAATACATACGGTTTTTCATCTGGCGAGGGTAAGATATGCTGGATAGTGGTTTCTAACGATGAGCCTGCCACACTAAGTTGAACACTTTGCTGCTCTGCAATATCAGAGAGCTGTTGTGGGAAGACTTTAAGCTGTGCCCACACGTCATCATAGTTTGCGATTGAAAATAACACTTGGCCATTAGATAACTCGCCTTCATTGGCATGTCTGGCAATCACGGTGCCTGAAAACGGCGCGGCAACGGGATAACTTTTCAGGCTTTCGTTGGATTCAACTACCGCCAGTGTCTCGCCTTTTTTAACTTTTTTACCTAAATTTGCATTGACCTTGGTCACCATACCGTCGAATCGTGCACGCACATGACTCAGTGAAGCAGGGTCGGTCACGATATTTCCGTAGACAGTGGTGGTAATATTGAGACTACCCGTTTGCACACTTTGCGTCATTACGCCCATTTTTTGCGCCATGCTATCTGACATGAATACGCGTTCATCCTTATGGGCTTCCTCTTTACCATGTTCGCCTTCTGATGCTTGTATTGTGGTGCTTGAAAAAAATCCCAACGCACTGCAAACAATGAAAACTAACAGAGCGTTTTGCTTCTCATTTAATATATTTTTGTTCATTTTGTTTTTCTCGAAAAAGAGGTGTTGATCGTATCCACAAGTGGCTGTGCAGTCAGTGATTCGATATCTGCACCGCGCTGATGAGCTTGCTTCGCTGATTGAATTAAGGCTTGTTTGGCATTGAGTAGTTCTTGACGTGTACTCACCCATTCAAGGTAGCTGAATCGACCGTTGATATAGGCTTGTTCTACTAATTCCAGCGCTTGAACTAAGGGTGGGATAATAGAGTTTTGCAGTGTATGTACATTGAGCAACGCATTGTTTCTGACCATCAAGGCCATATTTAGCTGATGGTATAGGTTTTGCGTCGCTGACTCTTTTTGTTGTTCCAGCTGTGCCTGAATTGCTCGCTGCTTTTGGTACTCGCCAAGATTTCGGTCACCGGCAAACAGAGGCATACTCACGCCTGCTACAAAGGCTGTTTCATCTATGCCATTCATGCGCCTGATACCGGCCGTCCAGCTTAAATCCGATTGATTAGCTGCTTGAGTAAGGCGGACTTGGGAAGCCTGCAATCTCGAACCTTGCGTATAGACCTCAAGATTGGGACTGTCCAATAGAGTGGTGAAAAGCGCGGTTAACGAAGGAGACGATTGCAGCGCAAATAAGTCACCCTCCACATCAGTAAAAGTGGGATCTTTTTCCCCCCACATAATAGCCAGACTATTTATCATGCCTTGCTTAGTTTGCTGTGCCGTCACCACATCCAGTCTAGCTCTTGCTAGCGCTGCTTCAGCGCGTTTCTGTTCAAATGCAGGGGAAGCACCTGCATCCACGCGTCTTGTGACAGCCTGATAGGTATATCGAGCAAGTGTTTCTGCCTCTTGTTGCGCGTCAATTAACGCTTGTTGCGCCAATACATCGATGTAGCGACGTGTCACTTCAGCCAGTACATCCAAGGTGTGCACTTGTTTTTGCGCTTCGACTAAGGTGGATTGCGCCTTAGCAAACGCCTTACGTGAGTTGAGTTTATTGCCCAATTCAATGACCGACGACAATGTGAGAGTCAACTCGGTGTCCTTAATGCCAGAGACCTCGCCTGTTCCTAAGAAGTTTTCCATTTCAATGCCTACGTTGAGGGCTGGTTTGAGAGAAGCAGTTTTAATTTCTCCCTCAATCGCTTGTTGCCTATATGTGAACTCATGCAACTCGGGTGAATTCGCTAATGTTCGCTGTATGGCGCTTTGCAAGGTCATTTCGCGATTGGTGATACTGTTTGTTTGTGCTACTACCACGGTGTGTGTTGTCAAAAGAACAAGCATCGTGAAAATCACCCAAGCGTGCACACGCATAGGGCGACTCAATGAAAAATGCATCATTGTTTTATTCCTAAATTATCAAAAAAATATATATCGCCAAACTGTTGGCGAACGGTGTTTGATTAGTTCAGGGTTATGCTTTAGGTGGGCGTAGTAATTGCGTGATCGGTGCATCTATTACTTTTGATAAGTAATAGAAATTGTGATGGGTGGCAACAGAATCGAGTTCGATACCATTGGTGCTTACAATCCATTGGGCATGGGTTCCGTGACAATGGCCACAGTGGTGGCAATCAGCAGGATTGTGAGATTTATCTACGGGGACGTTATCAGCATCAGGTTGTTCGCTAGATTTTAGTTGAACCTGCGCATGTTCAGTAGCGATGTTATCGCCCAATTGATGTTCGTGTATTTCATTTAGATGTTGTGAGTCGACAGTATGAGAATCCAATGTATTGGCGACAGCAGAAAACGACTGAAACAAAATCAGCGAAATCAGCAGGTAACTTGTCACCCTTACACTAAACATATCTATCTACTCTCATCTTTTTCATATTAACAGGTAATCGAACTAAGACCAATCGACCAACCTAAACAAAGTATTTCAATCATTACATTACTCATCACGACAATCTTCATTGGCAAATTCAATTTCAATGGTAGTGTGCACAAAATCAAACTCATCAAGACCTTGGCGAAGTTCGTCTTTAAGTGTTCTCAATTGAGAAACCGAAACATCTTGTTTCAACTCCACATGTGCCGTCATGACGCTATGTTCACCGTCCAAAGACCAGATATGAAAATGATGTATATCCGCCACATCATCAAATGACATGAGTACTTTACGCACTTCCTCCATCTGCTTAGCATCGGGCGTGGCTTGCAGGAATAACAATAAGGTTTCTTTTAGATTTCTAACTACATTGAATAAAATGAATAACGTGAAGCCAATGGATAAGATAGGATCTAAAATTGGCCATGGCTTAAACATCAGCACGATCGATACGATCAGCACTGCCACCCAACCCAAAACATCTTCAAGCAAATGCCAGTTTAAAATACGTTCGTTTAAGGAATTCCCTTCGCTAAGTTTATACGCAGCAAATCCATTAACGGCGATGCCAAAAATTGACAGGAGTATCATGCCTTCGACTTGCGGCATTTCGGGTGCAGAAAGCCTTGGGATAGCTTCGAATAAGATCCATATTGAGCCAGTCGTTAACACTAACCCGTTAATCAATGCACCAAGAAGTGAAAAGCGTTTATAGCCATAGGAAAATGTATTGGTTGCTTGTTTATCACTGAGTTTATTTAAGCCCCAAGCGGTGCCAATGGATAAACTATCGCCCAAATCATGCACTGCGTCGGCCATAATAGCCGTGCTGTTTGTCAGCCACCCGCCGATAAATTCAATGATAGTGAACACGACATTCAAGAAAAATGCCCAGCCAATACGTTTTGATGCGCTGTTATCACTGTGACTGTGGTTATGATTATGCATGGTTGATTTTGTCCAATATCGCTTGATTTTCAGCACTGATTGGCAGTCGCTTAAAGGGGCTGATGTCAGTGCCACCTGTATTCCCTTTAGGTACAAGGCCGATAGCTGTTTTGGTTGCAGCACCAACTATTCTTATTACTTGTCCAAAAACGGCTCTCCAATCTTTGTTTAGAAGACCGTGTCGCAGCATTTTACAATGAATTAAACAATGATAATAAGTAGAGTGCTGACCAATTACATGCGCATCCTCCAGCGCTGCAAATGCCTGCCTCTCATTATTGTTAGACATTGCATCTGAGTAATCTGTTAATTTTGAATCGATATGTGGCTTAACCGCTTTGTTGTATGTCATAGTGGATCACCCGCTTTACCTTTCTGTACTTCGCTATTAAGTACTTCCTGCTTGGCATCTTTGAGGATCATCCACGCTCCGCGCAGCACGACAATCGACACAATACAGCCGATAACCAAATCCGGTACTCTGCTATCAAGCCATACCACTAAAACTCCGGCGATAATGACACCCATGTTGGCGATGACATCGTTGGCCGAAAAAATCCAGCTGGCTCGCATATGTACTTCGTCGTTTTTATGATTACGAATGATCACCAAGCAAACGACGTTTGCAATTAGTGCAATGAACCCCATTCCTATCATTAGTGATGAGATAGGCTCACTGCCCAAGAATAACCTTCTGGTAATATCAATAAGAATAATTACGCCCAGCAATAGCTGAAAGTAACCACTGATTTTCGCAGCTTTGGCTTTGTGAAGTATAGATTTTCCCACAGCATAAATACCTATGCCGTATACAACGGCATCCGCTAGCATGTCCATAGAGTCTGCTATTAAAGCAGTAGAGTCAGCCAAAATACCCACGGTCATCTCAACGAAAAACATCGTCGCATTGATGCCGAGCAGCCAATACAGAACCCGTTTTTGTGAGGCATCTTTGATTTCCACTTCACAGCCGCAACCACTCATTGTTCAACTCTTATTCCCAAAACTATAGGTACAGTGTAAAGTCTATACCTAGTATAGAGTCAACAACACAAAGGCACGTTTATGAAAATAGGTGAGCTATCAAAAAAAAGTGGGTGTTCTATTCAGACGATCCGTTTTTATGAAAAACAGGATTTGTTTGAGGCTTGCAATCGCAGTGAAGGCAACTACAGAATTTACGACGCATCATCGTTGAGAGCACTGCGATTCATTAAACAATGTCGCTCATTAGATTTGACCATAATAGAAATTAAACAGCTGTTGGATACAAAAAATAATCCCGATAAAAGTTGTTCTAGTGTGAACAATTTGATCCATCAACATATGGTTGACGTCACGCATCGCATTGCAGAGCTTGAGGAGCTAAAGGCTACCCTATCTGAGATAGCCTCGGCATGCACAGATGATAGAAAAGTTAAAGAATGTGGGGTATTGCAGTTGCTTGAAGAGTGATACTTATATCTACAAGTCTTGTAGTTTACGTTTGCCTAAGGTTTCATAATTGTACATGGTTCGCTAATTGATATTAGATAAAGAATAAATAGCTATGTCCGCATTTTTGGGCTAAGCAGTCGTTCGACTGAGGTAGGTCGAATGTCCGTTGATCGCTCTAAGCAGACTAACCGTCTTTATACCAAAAGAGATTTTGATGACTAAAGCTCAGAAGGCTGAAATATAAATACTCTCTTTCGGAGTTTTTCAAGTTAGTTGTTGCATAAGCTGTACTAGCTCTTTACTTATACTCAATTTTGTTAATAAACCACTCTTTTATCCCTACTGGCGTTTTAACTTGAAAATCATCATTAACTTCCTTTTTTAGCATCGCTCTGGCCATAGGAGAGTCAATAGAAATGTAATCGTTACGACCATAGATCTCATCAGGGCCAACTATGCGAAAAGCTTTTGTTTCACCATTATCATTTTCAACCTCTACCCATGCCCCAAAGAAAACCTTGCCGACTTGTTGAGGAGAGTAGTCAATAACTTTGACTGCTTCGATGCGCTTTCTAAGGAACCTAATTCGAGAATCTATCTGTCTAAGTAATCTTTTATTTTCTTTATAATCGGCATTATCTGAACGATCGCCAAGGCTAGCAGCCCAAGCTACTTTTTTTGTTATTTCAGGTCTGTAGTCGCGCCAAAGGTAATTAAGCTCTTTATTTAGCTTGTCTAATCCTTCACGCGTTATTAGATTGGTATACAATTAGTTTGCCCCATCCCAATATTACAAATACTGCAATGCTTTTTTAACAGCATCTAAAGTTGCAACCGGGAGAAAGTTATCTTTATCATTACTTGATAATATACTACCGTTTGGCCCCACTTCCAAACCTGCTCGGCGCATAAACTCTTTAGATATGAGGTATTCAAGATCTTCTACTTCTAAGTCAGTCTATTTTGAGTTTGGTGACGAAGACTACCCACCTTCATAAAATTCTATGACTGGACCAATCGGTACTATATCTCCTTTGCTAGTTTTTCAGCTGCTAATGCTTGAGAGTAGAAAATGTTATCTTGAAGCCTAACTATAGGGTCTTTTAATTTTTCTATCCAAATGAAGCTTTCCTTTATTGAAACTACAAAGATTATAATAACCAGACAGCAAATTAAATTTTAGCGTGTGTTATAGATATTACGGCTATAAAAAATCTAAAGCTTTTTTTATAGCGTCAAGGGTAGCCGCTTTAAAAACAGCATGCTTATTTTCATCAATAAGCTCCCCATAATCCGTTGGCGTTAATTTCCATTTGCTTTGAAAGCTATTTGATAATAAATATTCTAATGCTCTGCGCTCTTGATTCGATAGTTTATGCTCAGAACCAAGCCCAGTAGACTTGTAGTCATAAATATCAATTTGAAGGTTTGGTGGAATAATTTCTTGTAGCTTTTTTCGAGTCGCAATTAGCTCGGAAGCTTGAATTTTTGCTAGTAATCGATGCTTTGGATTGTTTATTTCATCTATCCAGTCTAACCCTTGATGCTTTTGCTTACCAAGATCTTTTACTGGGCTGTTCTCTGCAAATGATGCAATAAGTGCTCTATACTTTTCACCCGATTTATTACGAATACTTTGTGCTTTTGGAACCCCTCGTTGAGTGCCTAACTTTGATATTGTAGAAATAGAATAGTCATCAACACCTCTTTTTCTTTGCTCCATACAAACCCTATAGATTGCTTCGAGGGTTTCACTAATCTTAGTAGAGCAACCTTTTTGTAATTCAGTTAGTAGATCTTCAGGTGACATACTCATAACTCACTATTAATTAACGTATTATTTTTATTAATAAATTCGATTTCAGACTTTGAAATCTGTTCATCACCAAGAAGGTCGGAGAGCTTAATATCACAATTAATTACACGACTAACTTTTGACCATGTTTTTAAACGAGACTTTAAAAGGCGCGCTAATTGATTTCCAGCGTGCAATTGTTGCTCTTCTGTGAGTAAGAATAAGCCGGGAGATATTTCATTGAATACAGCCATTTTATCCAACTGTTGAGATCTTGGAATTATGGCATGCGATGCATTGGCCGACTCATAAATCGTTGCATTCTCACAAACCTCTTGAAGTTGCTCAAATGAAGATGTCTCTTCTAAAGATATTTCTATTTCTGAATCACTCATTTTAACGAGGGACAAGCTGTCTTTTTGATTAGCTATTGATTGTGTCATTTTAATTAGCTTGTAGGACGACTGTAAGTCACATAAGAGCATATCCATTTTTTTTGCTGCACTTTCATATTCTGACTCAGTTTTTCTTATTTTTAACTCAAGAATTTTACGCTCTGATAAGTCAATTTTTTCATTTTTTAAATTAGCTACGTATTCTCGGCGATCTAATTCGTCTAAACTTTTCTCAAGCATAGTAATTTTACTTTGTAACTTTGTGCATTGAGATGACTGGGTGTTAGAGTGAAATAATATTTCGTTAGTGATGGATAGCAACCCACCAATAAATGCGGGGCCTGTAATAAAATGACGACAGCGAAGACAATTTTGCGTCCCTAGATAACCAGATGGAGCCGGTACACGTAATGATGTACCACTACCATTAAGTTCTCCGCCATCTTCACAGCGAGTTGCGGCATATGGGCAGATACCATAATCCCTGAAAATGAAGTTCCCTGCTGGAATAGAGTTTGTTAATGAATTTAGTAACTCTTCATTATTTGATACCAATTCATTTTTTACTTTCTCTATTTTATTTTGTTCAATTAAACTCTGAGTAGCGTCAACCCTCGTTTTTAATGCTTCTTTCTCGCCCTGCTCTAATCGCTTTCTAATATCGCCTTGCGTAATTTTGCAGTAATAAATAGACATTACAATTGATGAGTGCCCCACAACTTTCATAACTATTTCAATAGGCATCCCCATTTCCATTATATAAGCCGTTATAAGGCTCACACGCATTGAGTGAGGGGTATACTTAGACTTATACTGATTTAACGTTGCTTCCTTCCCTGATAGCGTTGCAAGCTCTAAATTTGATGGTTGAACATTATAAAGTGCGGCAGCTAACCTTGGTGTTAGGGAATTACCAACACTTTGTGGCTCAATATCCTGATACGCCCTAAATAAAAAACAATTTATTCCTTTAGCCTTAAGTTGCAACTCATTTAAATTTGTTCTTTTACAACTAGACCAGTTCGTAGGGTTATCTATAGGATTATATTTTTGCTGCCACTTACGAAGTTTTACTAACCAATAAATAAGGTCTTCAGGTATCCAAGGTATTGAATAACCTTGACCATTATTACTTGTTTTGTTTGTAGTGATAAACATCCCTGCGTTTTCGTCAGGCATTCTTTTAATAAACGCTTGGTTTTTTGTTAACCCCGAAAAAATAGATTTATTTTTTTCCCAAATTATTTTTCCATTTTGATCAACATTAGCTATTACATCATCTGCTTCACCTGAATCATTATATGCAATCTGACGACCCCGCAATGGAACTTTTGTTAAAGTGAACGTATGCAACCAATTTATTGGAGACCACATATAAAGCTGATCTCCAATCTTTTTTATCACGCAATCAGGGTCACTTCGATCTACTTCCTTCGATGATACTTTCAGCCAATCAGCATCAAATTTTTGCAAATGCTTTAGGTCTTTAAAAGTTTTTGCATTAGCTGGAATTATCCACTCTTGGGCCTTTTTAACAAAGTAATACTGCAAGCAAGGTTTAGTTGACTCAGCGCGTTGCGGAGACATCACACTTGCTGAATTTGATAGCAGCGATAAAGGATTTCTAGCATCCATTACACGAATGATCTCTCCAGTCTCCTCATCTTCACTAGTTAGATCGTTGGTAATTACAAAGTCTAAAAATTCATTCACTGCAATTATCAAGTTACGCCGCATATTATCGGTATTCAACTTTTCTAATTCTTGCTTTAAGGGTCTAATATTAACCTTTTGCTTTGTAAGAAATGCTTCTGGAGTTAAGCTTTTATCGTGTTTTTCTATATAAATTCGAACGAATCGGCAAAGCAAAGAGTTTTTAGAACCTCCGCCTAATGCTTGGGTCATAAATTCTTCTATTTTTACAGCCCAAGCTATATATGGTTTTGCAATAAATTTTAAATTGTAAGGCTCTTTTTTACCTAAAAATTTAAACCAATTTTCCCATTCACTTTCCCATACCCCCTGTGGGTCATTTGGTATTTGAGGGTCATCTTGCTTTTTAACAAATGCCCTGTATTCCTTTTGTGATTTGAGAGCTAATGGCTTAATAATACTCTTTAACTTTTTATAGGAATAAAAATCAGGGACATCAAATGTATCTTTATAGCTCACCCACTCATCCTTAAAAACCCTCTCTGGATGTGCAATTAGGCCTGGTATGCTTTTGTAATTTTCTAAATGTAATCTTGAGTTAGTAATACCGTTTTTTTTGCATATTGCTTTGTATTCACCCAATGTTTTTATTGATACAGGTATATTTAATGGAAGGCTCGAGTCACCTTTAAGTTTGCTCATTTAATCTCTCTCATCTTACTACGAATATCTTCTGAGGTTGGTTGTATATATACCAAGCAGGATAGAGAGCTCTTATGATGCATTGCTTTTTGAATTTCAACTTGGCTTAAACCAAGTTGTCGTGCGCGATAACCATATGCATGCCTGTGTCCATGCTCTGTAGTTCCAAGCTCTTTTTGAACTTCCAACCCAATTTTTTTTACTGCTCTTTTATGAATTCGCTGAAAGTTTTTTATCGTTTCAGGCGCTCCTGTGGAGTTGGTAAATGCAAATGGGTGAGTGTCTGTTTTTGCCGGCTCTACCCGTTGATATTTAAGATAGTTAACCCAAGATATTAAAAATTCTTTTGCTTTTTCAGGCGGGTTAAATATCACTTCAAAATAGCCGTCTTTATTTGTGAGTAAAGGTGACTTCCAACCCGCATATAGTCTTTCTGATAATCGGTATGTATTTCTTGGTTTATAGAAAGTGCTTTCGAGTAAGTATTCTCGCCTATTTGCAAAACTACTGTCAGGTGAGCGGCCTATTTCTGGATGATAGACCCTAACTAATGCTTCATCTCGATATATTGGGTGTAAAGTTATATCTGAAACATAAAGGTGAAATAGCTCACTTTTACGTAATCCACCATAATTTAATAACATGGTCATAGCTTGAGATTTATAGTCTGGTGTTGAGCCTTTTACCATTCCAATATAAAGAAGCTTTTCAAAGTGCTCATCGGGGAATTTCATCGCTTTTTCATTATTTATTTTAGGCTCTAATAACCGATCAATGAATCTTACTCTCTTCGCATTAAAGGCAGCGTCATTTTGATTAGATAAATGATTTAGGAACACATTTGCGTGCTTATGATAATATGCACACCAATTTAATCTCTCTTCATAACTGGTTGCTTTTCTGAAGGGGTTTATCCTTGATGAGTCAAACCCTTCCTGTAAAGCTAAAAAATCAGAGTAATGCGTTATATGAAATAATATATTATTTGCATCTCTAGGCTTTCTTGCCTTCCAATACAATCCAAGTTCGTCATCCATTTTATCGTAATCGATTGTTCCTACTAATAGTGCTTTAGTAAAACCTTTTAATAATAAAGTTGAGTTTTCAAAGTTTGGTACGACATCAATATATGTGAGTAGGAGCTTTAAAGAAAATATAGAGCGCTCTTTCCATGACTCACTTTTAGAGCTGTACCAAGCAAGATATCTTATATGTGATATCACGACACCTTTCTCTGTATAAAGAGCTGGTAACTCACAAATACTACCAGCCTCTTTATCATGATACTTTACGTTTATTTTTTGGATGTATGCCATACTTTTTATTATATAGTATATTTACTTTTCCTTAATACTAACTCTTTTCTATCATCTAACAAGTATTAAAGTAGTGATTTTAGTATATATTTGGGTGGGGTTATAATACCAGTACAATAAACGATTACTTAGGCAAATAGACCGCCGCGTACGTTATTTGCGTAAACGCATGCCTGATTTGCAAATCATTGATTATTCACCGCAACAAGCAGGTAAAGTGTTTTTTGGAGCATGGGTAGAAGTCGAAAACGAACAAGGCGAAGTACTCAAGTTTAGAATTGTCGGCCCCGATGAAATTTATGATCGTAAAGATTATATCTCGATTGACTCACCGATGGCGCGAGCATTACTAAAAAAGCAAGTAGATGACGAATTTTATGTCACCACGCCGCAAGGTAACAAAGAATGGTACGTCAATAATATTGAATACCCTGGGGCAAAGTAAATAAACATGCGCTTAGCTAACCTTGAACTAGGATAATTCAGATAAGGTTAATAATTGATTGTCTAATGTGTATTTGTAGACTATAAATAGTGTTACTCAAGTAAAGCATTTTGCGCTTGAAGTTGTAATTGGAAGGTCGTGTTATGTCAAACTTAATACATCGCATAGTTAAGAATGCCGTGTTATTTACGCTCTTAATGAGTGTGAGTTTGACCGTATTTGCCAATGACTTTGACAACGTACAAGAATTTTCCACCCCAACCACTCACTACATTGCTTGTGACATTCCTGACCAAGCAAACCTTGACGTTGACATAGATATCCATGCCAACGAACTTTACTTTGGGGCACTTCAACCACTCCCTGAAGCCACAATTTCACACTATGTGATACCACAATTAGCGTCACTTTTTAATCGAACTTCTGTGCGAGGGCCGCCAACTTTCCTTATTTAATTTACTGCTAAAAAATATTAAATTTAATAACGAAAATGGTGACTACTATGGCTAATTTCAAAGAATTACGTACCCAAGATGTATCAAAAGGCGTGTTATCTCATGTGTATAGTGACACTCAGCCGCTAATTGATCTAACTTCTCCTGCTTTAAAAATGGTAAATAACTTTACCCAAAAAGATCCGCTACGCGCTCATTACGACATCAGTATCATCGAGGCGCTACAGCAAACCAGTAGCCAACATACTGACTTCATTTTAGTAATCGACGATAGCGAAAAGCTTATTGGTATTGTATCAAGTGCAGATTTGCAAAGCTCAAAAATCATGGTGTTAGCACAACGTTTAAATGTAAACCGTGCTGATATTAGTTTACGCCATGTAATGACTCCGCTAACGCAATTAACTGGCGTCAGTATGCAAAGCTTAAGCTATGCCTGTATTGGTGATGCCTTACAAACAATGGAGCACCACGGTACCATGTTTTTGTTAGTCACGACCGCTGATAACGAAATATGCGGTTTATTATCAGCACGTGAAATTACTAAAACATTGCAAATTCCACTGCATATTAGCCCAATTGCACACACGTTTAGTGAAGTATTGGAGCATGTGGATCATCCACATTAATACCTCTTTTCCCGCGTTGTGTCAGTGATTTTAAAAAGGCCTTAAAAGCTCAGCTTTTAAGGCCTTTCCATTGCTTTGTACTGTGATATTATTCAGTTAGTCTTACTGTGCCAGTAAAGTAATACTGGCTTTATTTTTCGTTTGAAAAGGTTTATGCATGAGCACACTCTCTGCACGTTTAGCCACTGAGCTAAATGCTCAACAACAACAAGTTGTTGCTGCAACTAAATTACTTGATGAAGGGGCAACTGTTCCCTTTATTGCTCGGTACCGTAAAGAAGTTACCGGTGGTTTAGATGACACCCAGTTACGCTTATTAGAGCAGCGCTTATCTTACTTACGTGAATTAGAAGAACGTAGAACATTTATATTAGCCACGATAAAAGCGCAAGATAAACTGACCACAGCGCTTGAAGCAGATATAAATAATGCAGCGAGCAAAACAGAGCTTGAAGACTTATATCTCCCTTATAAAGCAAAACGTCGTACCAAAGGGCAAATAGCGATTGAGGCAGGCATCGAGCCATTAGCTGATGCACTGTTTAAAGACCCAACCCTTGATCCAGAGCAGCAAGCAAGCCAGTTCATAAACACCGATGCTGGCTTTGCCGATAATAAAGCGGTTCTAGATGGTGCTAAGTTTATTCTGATGGAACGCTTTGCTGAAGATGCTAAATTATTAGCTAAATTCCGCAGTCATATCAGCCAACATGGTCAGATAGAAGCAAGCATTATAAAAGGGCAAGAGCAAGCGGGTGCAAAGTATCGTGATTACTTTGAACATCAAGAACCACTGAAAAAAATACCGTCTCACCGTGCACTAGCTATGCTACGTGCTCGCAATGAAGGTATTTTACAATTAAGTATTAACCCTGAGCCAAACGCTGAAGATCCATCTATTGTTTGCGCCATTATGATTGCCGATCATTACCGCCTTGATATAAAAAACCAAGCTGCCAGTGCATGGTTAATGACCGTGGTACAATGGGCGTGGAAAATAAAACTTGGCCTACACTTAGAAAACGAATTTTTAGCCGCCATGCGCGAAAAAGCCGAAACCGGTGCTATCGATGTATTTGCTAAAAACTTAAAAGATTTACTAATGGCCGCACCTGCTGGCGCACGTACCACACTTGGACTTGATCCAGGCCTGCGTACCGGCTGTAAAATTGCCGTAGTTGATAGCACAGGTAAATTATTAGCAACACAAACAATATTCCCACATGCGCCACAAAATCATTGGGATAAATCATTACGCACCCTTGAGCAGCTATGCCGTCAACATAAAGTTGAACTCATTGCCATTGGTAACGGCACCGCATCGCGTGAGTCAGATAAACTAGTCGCTGAGCTCATCAAAGCAAACACTGAGCTTAAACTCAATAAAATCATGGTCAGCGAAGCGGGTGCATCGGTTTATTCAGCTTCTGAATTTGCTGCCAATGAATTTCCGGACTTAGACGTATCACTACGTGGAGCGGTATCTATTGCCCGCCGCCTACAAGACCCACTTGCTGAGCTGGTTAAAATTGAGCCTAAATCAATTGGTGTAGGTCAATATCAACACGATGTGTCGCAAAGTCAGTTGGGCCAAACCCTAACTGCCGTTGTTGAAGACTGTGTAAACACCGTTGGCGTTGATTTAAATATGGCCTCAGTACCGCTGTTAACCCGTGTATCAGGGTTAAATAAAACCTTAGCGCAAAACATTGTTAACTATCGCGATGCTAATGGCTCTTTTGCTAAACGCTCAGAGCTTAAAAAAGTAGAACGACTAGGGCCAAAAGCGTTTGAACAAGCGGCTGGTTTCTTGAAAATAAGTAACGGTAAAGATCCGCTCGATAACTCATCTGTTCACCCTGAAGCCTACCCTGTTGTAAAGCGTATTTGTGAGCAAAATAGCTTAGACGTAAACAGCCTTATCGGTAATTCAGAGTTATTAAATAAGCTTGTTGCAAACGACTACATTGACGACAAGTTTGGTCTACCGACTGTAACCGATATTATTAGCGAGCTTGACAAGCCGGGTCGCGACCCGCGCCCTGAGTTTAAAACAGCTGAATTTAAAGCCGGAGTTGAAAAAATCTCTGACTTAAAGCCCGGTATGATTTTAGAAGGTGTAGTGTCGAACGTTGCAAACTTTGGTGCCTTTGTTGATGTTGGTGTACATCAAGATGGCCTAGTGCATATTTCAGCGATCACGAATAAGTTTATTTCTGATCCGCGAGAAGTAGTTAAAGCCGGCGACATAGTTAAAGTAAAAGTCGTAGAAGTTGACGCTGCACGAAAACGTATTAGCTTTACCATGCGCTTAGACGATGACATTGACACTAGTAATAAGCCGGCACCTGCAGCGAAGCAAAAGTCGCAAAGTAATACTAGAGGCAATAATCACCAGCCTCGTGCTGCTAAGCCAAAACGCGATACCGGTAATGCGATGATGGGTAATGCCTTTGCCGATGCCTTCGCCAATGCAAAAGTGAAAAAGTAAACCAAAAATGCCGCAACAAATGTTGCGGCATTTTAAACACTTTAAACGCGTTGTTTATGCATTAAAAATTATAACGTAGCGTTACGCTCAAATCAGAATATTCATTAACATTGCGATATGCAGCACCTACGATTGCTTTTTCAGTAAATGCGTAGTTAAAGCCAGCTTTAAGCACTAGGTTATTATCACTTTCTTCATCATGTAAACGCTCGTAGCCAACACCCGCATTAACTTCGAACTGGTCAGTTAATAAATGCCTTACTTGTACGTTTGCTGAAAGGATATCTGCACTACTAGAATCTGAATCACCATCAGAATATGAATCAAATTCTACCCCGTTAAACCTTTCTTCAGATAAATAAGTATTGTCCGATTCAAACTTCAGTCTGCCCAACTTAATGCTGTAATCTAAATTAGTCACTGCTGATAACTGCTGGATATACCCTAGACCAAGCTCTAAGCGCGTAATTTCAATGTCTAAACCTGATTCTCTATACAAGGTTGAAGTGCCAACATACTCACCATTTCGATAAAGATCGCGATAATCCATCGATTCGCTCTCAAAAAGATCATCTGATGTACTGGCGTATAAACCTGTTAGGTACCAATTATCACTCACTTGCTTGCTAAGCTTTACAACATAACCATCAAAGCTAAGCTCATCAATATCATCTACGTCCATTTTAGCGTAGCCCGCTTCAACATAATCATAGCTTAAAAGTGATGTTTCATTTGCCACTGCTGTGATTGAGAAAAGAGATAAAGCGCCTGCGATTACTGCATATTTCATTTAATTGTCTTCCTTAATAAAAATTGCAGGAAAAGTAACAATTAGAAATGTTCTTAACAACATAAAAAGCAATATAGTGTAAACAAACGTGAAATTATTTTAATTGAGAGTCTTATTTAATAGGCAATAGAAATTTACGGCTTAAACTAAATGGTGGCCGAAAACCCTGCTTGTCCATAAGGAGATGTAGCAGCTTGGTAGAATTGAGCTATACGCCCTGCTCGTGCGTCAACATCGGCGTCACGCTTAGCTGTAGCGGTTTCTGAGCTTGAGATAGGTGCAGCTTGTTCATTGTCATCATTTACTTTAAAAGTCTCACCGCTGTCTTTTGCGCTTTCATCGTCATTTTCAGGCGTCGTTAACTCTGCTTGCGCCGCTGCAAGTTTTTGTGTGGCATCTGCTGCGATAGCTCTATCTGCACCAGAGGGTTCTGCAGGGGCAAGTGCTGCAGCACGTACTGTTTGCATTTTTTCAATCGTAGCTTGTGGGTCCCCTTCGATTTCAGCAACATCTATTTGAACCTCGCCACCCACCGCGTAATTCTGCCCATCGGGGCCGCGTTGATATTCGTAGCTAGGGGAGCCAGCATATTGGCCTCCTACAGATGCATGAGCTTGCTCGTGAACGCGTACTTCAGTGTCCCGTGCTTTTAGCTCTGTTATCTGTGCTGCATCTAACTCTTCTTGTTCTGCAACTTGTTGCTCTTTTTTAGCTTCTTTTTGTTGCTCTTCACTTTGTTGTTCAGGGTTTTTCTCCCCCTGCTCACGCTCTTGAACAACTGTTTCGTCAGCAACTTTACCTTTAGAGTCGTAAGTAACGCTTTCATGTGTAGCTGGTTGTTTGGCCTTGTCATTATCACCAAGCGCTTTATTTTCAGCATTGCTTGGTTTTGTGGCCGCAGGAGGGGGGATAACTTCACGTAGCTGGTTGTCACGCCGAGCCGTTTCCGTATAAACATTTGCGGTGTTTATATTTACATTTGGAAATGGCGTGACGATATTCATTGTTTAATTAAACTCGCACATCAATTAAAGTACCTAGTACTTCGTCAGCTGTTTGGATAGATTGCGTATTCGCTTTAGCGTTAAACTCTTCAACTTTTAAGTTGACCAAAGCCTCATCGATTCGAGCAGGCTGTGATACTGGCGCAGTCACGGCTTCTTCAGGGCGGGCAGCTTGTAATTGACGCTGCTGCGCGAGTTGCGCATCGTCTTGCTGATCAATACTGGCACGATTTATCTCCGCACTCGCCTTTTCAATACCTTGACTGGCACGGTTAAACCCTTCTACTCCATTGTTAAATACAGATCCGATTGGCATATTACACCTCCACCAATATTAAATTACTTTAATTATCGCTCATAAAACAAACAAAATAAAGTGTAAACCCCTTATATTTACTGGCTTCAGACAGCAATATTTTAAAGCATTGATTTAATAGCAGATAAGAATTGATCTTTATGAGAGATAAAGGGGGCGTGAGATGATTTATCGATAACTTCGTATTCAAAGTCACTATTCAACGCTTTTATTTTACTAATCGCTCGATAAGGGACTAGAGCATCTAGGCGACCAAATACACCGAATATTGGCACGTTACATGTAGCTAGAAGGTCGCGTAAATCTTGTTGCTGTAAAATCTCAAGCCCTGCTGTCAGTGCCTCGTTTTTAGGAGCGGGAAACTCATTTAATAATTGTTTTAATTGCTTTATATCGTCGCGGGCACTGTTACTTCCCATTGCCTGAATTGCTAAAAACCGCTCAATTGTTTTCTCGCGATGCGTGACTAATTGCTCTTTAAATGCATTAAGCACATCAGGTTTTATACCTGGCCACTCAGGTTGTTCAGCAAAAAAAGGCGTTGATGCCACCAAGATGACTTTAGCTACTTTTTCTGGCCAATGCTTAGCGATATACAGTGCAAATAAACCGCCCAATGACCAGCCCATTAGGGTTGACTTTGGCTGTAACTGCTCACTTAGTTGCTTTGCGGCATCATGCAAATTATAAGGTTGAGGACATTGTTGGGTATTGCCATAACCAGGCAGGTCTAAACACTTTACAGTACCGCTATGTAGGAACTCTAATTCAGGTAAAATCACCTGCCACACGCCTTGATTCATACCCCAGCCATGTAATAGCACTAACTCATTTTGCATTTTTACCAACCTTCATCCAAACTTAGCGCTCATAATAGCGTTTAAGGGAATGAATGCAATGACTAGCTTAAGTGAATGTACCAGTGCGGTTTTTGATTGGTTTTTCCCATCATTTTGCACGCAATGTCAAACCCCAATAAAAGCAAGCCAAGGTATTTGTGACTGTTGCCTCAACGACTTACCTTTATTGGATTTAACAGCACAAGCTAACTTACTTTATCGTCCCGATATTGCGGAGTTTTTTCCAGACTGCCAATTTGACCATCTTATTGCATGTGCCTGGTATAGAGCGCCTTTTGATCACTGGCTTAGTCAACTTAAATTTAGTAATCAAATTTTTTATAAAAAAGCGCTGCAACAGGTTATAAAGCAACAATTAGCAAACAGTAAAGCATGCTGTGAACAATGGCCTGAACTGTTCATTATTTTGCCTTTGCACAACGAGCGATTTTTACAACGTGGCTACAACCAGGTAGCCCAAACTTGGGGCGCATGCTTACCTGCAAATACTCTAACCTTAAGTTGCTTAAAAAGAGATAAAAAAACCAAAGCACAGTCAACTCTCAGCAAAGCTAAAAGAGTTAAAAACGTGCAAGGAGCATTTGTATGTCATGAGGACTTAAGTGGAAGAACAGTTGCTATTGTTGATGATGTAATGACTACTGGTGCAACACTCAATGCTGCAACAGTAGCTTTAAAAGAAGCTGGCGCTGAACAGGTATGGGCTTTTGTTACCTGCTTAACGCCGTTAGGACGATAATTTTATTCGCTATTAGCTCTAAAAGTATGACCAAAAAATAACGCATTACTTAACAAACGACTAGTACCGTACCAGTAGCCTCTAAATACAGGGTTGTCTGTCATGCCAATTACATTACCGCGTCCATAAGAGTGAGCAACTAGCCCTGCAGCGCCCGCTACTTGTTCGACGTTCACATCATCTGTAAATCCTGCTAATAACGGCTTTTGAGTATATTGCAGTACATTCACAAATGGGGCTGATGAAGTTTCTAATAACCAAGTGCTGTTTTTAAACACGGGTAGTGTATTGCGCTCTAACGAATAAGTAAGTGGGTGCGTTAAATCAACACTAGTATTAAAAATTGCCCCAGCAATACGTTGTCTACCTGCTAGGTGGTCTTTGTCACCATAGTTTAAGCCACCAGTATTAAAAGCACTTGCAACATCTTGACGTGATAAATAACCCGTTTTCAATAACTGTTGGTCAACTAAAAACTTAGCGCCCCCTTTGTGGCCCCAAATAACCCCGCCTTTGCGGACCCACGTTTTAATAGCAACTTTATCAGCGTCACTCAAACTGTTGTAGTTACCATTTGCCAGTACGATATGACTATAGTCACTAAGCTCTAATCGCCCTAAGCGCTGCATTTCAACAATTGTAGGCGCAACACCTACAAAGCGGTCAAGGTAGTACCACACTTCACCCACTTCGTATTGGCTAGTACCTTGTCCACCAACCAATAGCACTTTGGGTGTTTTAACAACCGCCAATGAGCGCGAGCCTAAATCAGCACCTTTTGCTGTTAAGCCCGATGTAATAGGTGTAATTTCAATGCCAAATTCATTTTGCGCTGCGCTTAATAATTCAACCCAATTATCTTGATCTTGAATCCCTGCTGGAACAATAATACTACCCGCTGCAAAGTCGACACTTTTTGCTACTGATTTGGCCGAGAGCGGACTAAGCGCAACTCGTGCTTTAACGCCTTGGCTAAGCAGTTTATTCAGCATTTTTGGTGCTAAATAATTATCCCATTTAAAACCAAATGCATATTGATTGGATAAAGCCTTAAAGCTAGGTTTTTCAATTTTTTGCCATGGGTTATCACTAACATCAAGTCCCCAACCACTTTTTACTGAGGCAAACTCAAGGTTAAAAGCATGCGCTAGCGTCCAGCCTGATACGTCGTAAAAGGTATTATCAACAAAGCGTTTTTGTTCACTAAACACAGCTTTAACTAAGCGAAACTGTGGCTGCGCTAATGGCACAAAATAGCTGCCCTCAGAAAAACGTTTACCGTCAGCTTTTAACTCTTTGTTTAATGGATAAGCCTCTATTTGATGCTGTTTTAATAAATCTAAAAATAACTCTAAACGAGCCGAATCGTTACCTGCTTGAACCACATAGCCTTTAAAATCTTCTTCGTTTGCAAGCTCCACTGCTTGGTTATAAAATTTTGCCTGATAATCCAATAGGGCTTGGCGATTGTCTATCGCAGCTTGAAACGTAGACATACTGGTTAGCAATTGGTTTTTGATTGTAAAAGGAAAGGTTAAAGTTCCATTTTGCGTCTCTTGTACATGACCTCGAGAGCTTGCTTGTTCAAATAAAATGCCCACACCGCCGTTTACATCTGGATATGTTGAACCTTTACCGTAGTAAAAATCATCAAAGCTTTCTTCAGTGAAATACAATGCATTGTGTTCATCTAAAGTTTTGGCATGGTAGTTAGCGATTGCTTTAGTCAGACTAACGTTTTCATCAGGAGTTATAGGGTGCTTACGTGTTGGAATACCCGGTTGGAAAAAATAAGTGCTATTTGGGCCCATCTCGTGGAAGTCTGTTAAAACATTAGGCTTCCAATGATGAAACTTAGCAATACGTGCTCGTGACTCAGGGTGCTGTAACAACAACCAGTCACGATTTAAATCAAACCAATAATGGTTCGTTCGGCTACTTGGCCAACTTTCAACATGCTCACGAGTTTGTGGGTCAGATGATAAGTTCATACCACGGTTACTATTGGCCCAATTAGCAAAACGCGCTAAGCCATCTGGATTCAATGATGGATCAAGTAAGATGACTGTATTGTTTAATAGCGTTTCAACTTCTCTTCCTTGCGCCGCAGCTAAGTAGTAAGCAACTAACAGCGCTGTGTTACTGCCTGATGATTCATTACCATGAACACTGTAACCCATCCATACCACTGCTGGTTGGTCTGCTTTTTTAGCGTTTTTATCTGCCAGGCGCGCTAAGTGAGCTTGGCGTGTTTGCTCAACATTCGCTAATTTATCAGCAGCGGTAATTGTTAGCATTACTAAAGGGCGCTGCTCATGAGTGCGGCCAATCACTTCAAAGCTCATACGGTCACTTTTATCAGCAAGTATTTCCATGTATCGAACTAGCTGGTCGTGGCGCACGTGCCACTCACCCACTTCATAGCCTAATACTTCTTTTGGAGTGGGGATTGTTGGGTCAAATTTTACGTCATCTTCAAAGTAATATGACAGTGGCTGAGCCAAACTTGAAAAGCTCAAAAATAGTGTAAAGATTGTTATTATCAAACGCATATAAAACACTCATAAAATGATCAATGTTTGCACGCTAACATTGCTTAAATTAGATGCCAACTTTTTACGCTCAACACTGGCGACAACGCGATGAGCGGAGTATGATACTCAGTATCCGAGTAATTTAGTCAAGTATAGTTGTTTTATGATTTCTATTTCCGAAACCGCACAATCACATTTTGCAAAATTATTAGCTGACCAAGCTGAAAAAACAAATATCCGTGTATTTGTTGTAAACCCAGGCACATCACAAGCGGAGTGTGGTGTTTCGTACTGCCCTGAAGATGCAGTAGAAGAAAGCGATATTCGCCTTCCTTTTAATGGTTTTGATGCCGTAGTTGACGTTGAAAGTGCACCATTTTTAGAAGAAGCAGAAATTGATTTTGTTACTGATAAGATGGGCACACAGTTAACACTTAAAGCGCCTAATGCTAAAGCTCGTAAGATTGGTGATGATGCCAGTCTTAACGAACGCATTCAGCATATGTTAGAAACCGAAGTAAACCCGCAGCTGGCTAACCATGGTGGCCAAGTAAGCCTCGTTGAAGTAACAGCCGAAGGCATTGCTGTACTTCAGTTTGGTGGTGGCTGTAATGGTTGCTCTATGATCGATGTCACGCTAAAAGAAGGCATTGAAAAAGAGATGATTGCTAAGTTTGATGAAATTTCAGGGGTAGCAGATATAACTGATCACCAAGCTGGCGATCACTCTTACTATTAATAGTAAGCAGTTATGATAAAGCCGCTTATATACCGCTTAGGCTCTAACCCTAAGCTCAGCTTAAAGCGCTTTCTACGCGGCCTAGCACTGTTTGTGCTGGCCGTGATATTTATAGCTCTGGGTTATTATAGCCATTATAGTCTGCAAGTTATCGGTTTAGTTATTCTCGTTGTGGCACTTAGTCTTGCTGCTTGGGGTTACTTAGGTATTTTTGCCAACCGCTTCTCACAAGTTTTAAATAAAACCACGCCAGAACAAGATGACCCGGATCTTTGGAAGTAGTCTTACTTTTCAAACTTTCAATGTCTTCTAAATCAGTTCTAAAATTGTAAACACAGCTTTTTCAGCAGCAATGTAACCAGTGCATATTCATTTGTGATCATGCAGTTGCGATTGTTTCTTTCAACCCAAACTAATGCCGCTTGCGCAAACTCACAATTGTCAGCCATTGACTGTTGCACTGCTTGAACGAGTTTCACAGCTTGTAAAAAAGATGGCTTATATTCTGTTAGCCTAAGGCTTAAAAGGTAATTTTGAACTGGGCACATAATGTTGTTAATTCGACAAAAAACACATCATAAAAGCTAAAGTTAGGTTGAGGTAAAGGGGTTTTTAAGCTATGCCCAATTTATTTAAAAACAATCACATTTATAATTTAGTTCTGTAAACTCGCTAATCCAAGCTCCTCAGATGCGAACCGATTTCCCGTTAATTTTATTAACCATGTACTACCTGAAAAGTTGCGGCTAAAGTACACCGTCTGTCCACTTGGTATATGTGGCATAAACGACGTTATCGATTGCCACTTCCCATCTGTTTTGTCCTTTAACTTCATCGCCGCATTGAAAAAGGTACCATCTTTATTTGTCTTTACTTCAAGTGCGGTTAAACGGTTTTCATCCCCAATTTCAATTAATGCGCTTTCACCCAATAAAGCTAATAAAGCGGGCTGATGAATAGGAGTTAATAGCTTTAAAGTTTCAGCTACTTTGCTATCAATTGTTATTTCGTTTTTTAACTTATAAATATCAGCTTTAACGGCAAAAACAGGTTCGGCATTAGTTTGATAACTTACTAGTAATAAAGCCATGAAGCTAAGTAATAAATAGACGTGTTTTTTCATAATACAATATATCCTTTCGTTAGTTTGATAATGCTAGCATAATTTAAAATACCCCATAAAAAACGCTAATTCATTAATATTCATAGTATTCTTTTATTCATATATATGAATATTGATGATCCCTCTATCTCTAGATTAGCTAATTGGTGATAATAAAGCGCCAACAATAAATAAAAGAATATTAGATATGCAATCTTTAGGGGTAGAATTAAAACGTCTTCGAGCAAACAGAAAGTGGACCCAAGCGTTTGCTGCTCGTGAGATAGGTATTCAACAATCATATTTATCAAAGCTAGAAAATGGACAATTTATCCCCTCTTCTGAAGTGATTGAAAAACTGAAAATGTGTTATAGCGAGGCGTGTTTTGATCACTGTTTACCATCGACACCAACAACAAAAGCACCTCTAAAAATACTGCCTATTTTGAGTTTTACATTGTTTTTAATCAGCCTCACCATTTGGCTATTTGCAACTTATGAAATTTTTTATCCGGAAACCTACTTTACTTATCAGGCAAAGCAAGGTGATTTTTTAGCGTTTAATATTAGTCAGCAATATCAAGGTGAGCGATTTATTGAAGGAGACGTTACTTATCAAATTGTAGGCGAAAGAAAGGTAAGTAGGATCGAAAACCGCTTTCTAATTGTAAGTTCCGCAGTATGCATATTAATATCTATTGGTGCTGCCCTCTTTTCACAAAGGCATAAATTTCGTAAATTATAAATCCGATATTTAGTTGTTACTTAGCTCTAAGAATATTATTTCAACTCCTTTATTGTGCCCTTTTCTCTTAAGTTACCTACTCTTACGTATTTTCGGGGTTCTTTACAAACAAAAAGCCCCGGCTAATGCCAGGGCTTTTTAATAAAGTAAACTTAATTAAAAATTAAGCTTTCTTTGGACGCTCAACAACGTCTACTAAAGTCCAAGATTTATTCTTAGAAATAGGAGCACACTCGCGGATAGTAACTACGTCACCAGCCTGAGCTGTATTGCTTTCGTCATGTACGTGTAACTTAGTCGTACGTTTGATGAATTTCCCATAGATTGGGTGCTTCACGTAACGTGCGATAGCAACAGTGAAAGATTTTTCCATCTTGTCGCTGATTACACGGCCTTGAAGAGTACGGATTTTATCGCTCATTATTGACCTGCCTTCTGGTTAATAATTGTTTTTACACGCGCGATATCGCGACGTACTGTTCTTAGCGTGTGAGTTTGAGCTAACTGACCAGTGCTTGCTTGCATGCGCAGGTTAAACTGCTCACGAAGAAGTCCTAGAAGTTCAGCATTAAGCTCTTCTACGCTTTTGTCTTTTAGTTCGCTAGCTTTCATTACATCACCGTCCGAGTTACGAAAGTTGTTTTGAATGGTAATTTACGTGCAGCAAGGTTGAACGCTTCACGAGCAAGCTCTTCAGAAACACCTTCCATTTCGTAAAGTACTTTACCAGGCTGAATTTCAGCAACCCAATATTCAACAGAACCTTTACCTTTACCCATACGAACTTCAAGCGGTTTGTTTGTAATTGGCTTGTCTGGGAATACACGGATCCAGATTTTACCTTGACGCTTGACGTGACGTGTCATAGCTCGACGAGCTGCTTCGATTTGACGAGCAGTCATGCGGCCACGACCAGTAGCTTTCAAACCGAAAGTACCGAAGCTTACTTTGTTACCGTTTTGCGCAAGACCACGGTTGCGGCCTTTGTGCGTTTTACGGAATTTTGTACGTTTTGGCTGTAACATTACTCGCTACCTCTACTTAGCACTTTTTTTGGCTTTCTTTGGTGCGCGTTTAGCTGGCTTCTCTTGCTCTTGTACTAGTGGTAAACCACCAATAACTTCGCCTTTGAAGATCCAAACTTTAACACCAATGATACCATAAGTGGTTAAGGCTTCAGAAGTTGCGTAGTCGATATCAGCACGAAGAGTATGTAGAGGTACACGACCTTCACGATACCATTCTGAACGTGCGATTTCTGCGCCGCCAAGACGACCGCTAACTTCAACTTTGATCCCTTTAGAACCGATACGCATTGCATTTTGTACCGAACGCTTCATAGCGCGACGGAACATAACACGACGCTCTAGTTGAGAGGCAATGCCGTCTGCTACTAGTTGTGCATCTAATTCTGGTTTACGTACTTCAGAAATATTAATCTGAGCAGGTACACCTGCGATCTTAGTTACCGCTTGACGTAGCTTTTCAACGTCTTCGCCTTTTTTACCGATAACAACACCCGGACGAGCCGTGTGGATTGTTACGCGGATCGATTTTGCTGGACGCTCAATAACGATTTTAGACACAGAAGCCGCTTTTAATTCCTTTGTAAGGAAAGTACGTACTTTGTGATCGCCAAAAAGCTGATCAGAGAAATCTTTAGAACTCGCGTACCAGGTAGAAACCCAAGGTTTAGATATACCTAGGCGAATACCAGTAGGATGAACTTTTTGTCCCATTACTTATACTCCTAGCTATCTGAAACCACAACAGTGATGTGGCTTGTACGCTTAAGGATGCGGTCTGCGCGTCCTTTAGCACGTGGCATAATACGCTTCATTGTAGGACCATCGTCCACAAAAATCGTGCTTACGCGAAGCTCATCAATGTCAGCACCTTCGTTATGCTCTGCGTTAGCAATAGCAGACTCAAGTACTTTTTTAACTAATACAGCCGCTTTTTTCGGGCTGTACGCCAGGATTTCTAGAGCGCGATCGACAGGTAGTCCGCGGATCTGATCTGCAACTAGACGAGCTTTTTGCGCCGAACCAGAGGCGAATTTATGTTTAGCTAATGCTTGCATTTATCATTCCCCTCTTAGCGTTTCTTCGCTTTCTTATCCGCAGCATGGCCACGGTAAGTGCGAGTTGGTGCAAATTCACCTAGTTTGTGACCGATCATTTCGTCAGAAACGAAAACTGGTACATGCTGGCGACCATTATGGACAGCAATGGTCAATCCGATCATGTTAGGTATGATCATTGAACGACGGCTCCAAGTTTTAATTGGCTTCTTTTCACCGCTTTCCAAAGCTTTCTCTACCTTCTTCAGCAAGTGTAGGTCTATAAAAGGACCCTTCTTGAGAGAGCGTGGCATGGCTATTCCTCAATATTACTTAGTACGACGACGTACTATAAATTTATCCGTACGCTTGTTCTTACGCGTCTTAGCACCTTTAGTAGGCTTACCCCATGGAGACACAGGATGACGACCACCAGATGTACGACCTTCACCACCACCGTGTGGGTGATCTACCGGGTTCATGGCAACACCACGAACTGTCGGACGAATACCACGCCAGCGATTTGCACCTGCTTTACCAAGTGAACGAAGCATATGCTCAGCATTGCCTACTTCACCAAGCGTTGCACGACAATCAGATTGTACTTTACGTACTTCGCCAGAACGAAGACGTAATGTTACGTATTGACCATCACGCGCAAGGATTTGAACGTATGCACCAGCAGAACGTGCGATTTGAGCACCTTTACCTGGTTTTAATTCTACGTTGTGAACAGTCGAACCTACAGGCATATTACGCATAGGTAATGCATTACCAGGCTTGATTGGTGCATCAACACCAGACTGGATTGCATCGCCAGCTTTTAAGCCTTTAGGTGCGATGATGTAACGACGCTCACCGTCTGCATATAATACAAGAGCGATGTTTGCGCTACGGTTTGGATCATATTCCAAACGCTCAACAGTGGCTGGAATGCCATCTTTAGTACGTTTAAAATCGATTAAACGGTAATGATGCTTATGACCACCACCGATATGACGAACCGTAATACGACCATTGTTATTACGACCACCTGATTTAGAGTTTTTCTCTAATAGTGGTGCGTAAGGTTTACCCTTATGTAAATCTGGGTTAACCACTTTAACTAGGTGACGACGACCCGCAGAAGTTGGTTTACACTTTTGAAGTGCCATAATTCTAACTCCCCTTATTACTCGGCGCCGCCGACAAAGTCTAGCTCGCTACCTTCTTTAAGAGTAACGTAAGCTTTCTTCCAGTCGCTACGACGACCGAAACGCATGCCAGTACGTTTTGTTTTACCCTTAACGTTTAGTGTGCGAACACCAGTTACTTCCACTTCAAAAAGCTTCTCAACAGCTGATTTGATCTCAGCTTTAGTTGCGTCATTTGTTACTTTGAAAACAATCGTGTTGTTTTCTTCAGCAGCAATTGTGCTCTTTTCAGAGATATGTGGAGCAAGGATCACTTTTAAAAGACGTTCTTCACGGATCATGCTAGCGTCTCCTCAAGTTGCTTAACAGCAGCAGCTGTAATAAGTACCTTGTCGAAAGCGATTAAGCTTACAGGATCGATACCAGCTACATCGCGCGTGTCAACCTTGTACAGGTTACGTGCCGATAAGAATAGATTCTCATCTACTTCTTCAGTCACGATAAGAACATCTTTAAGCTCAAGTTCTTTAAGCTTAGAAACTAGTTCTTTAG
The DNA here is from genome assembly GCF_049257175.1 of Pseudoalteromonas mucoides. Lineage (NCBI taxonomy): Bacteria > Pseudomonadati > Pseudomonadota > Gammaproteobacteria > Alteromonadales > Pseudoalteromonadaceae > Pseudoalteromonas > Pseudoalteromonas mucoides. The sequence continues at coordinate 123,867 of NZ_JBMMUC010000006.1, read as the reverse complement.
TTTTTGGTGCTTCAAGACCAAAACTTTCAACAACGATTAAACGCTCTTGACGAACTAATTCAGATAAGATGCTTTTGATCGCACCGCGGTACATTTTACGGTTTACTTTTTGGCTGTGGTCTTGTGGTTTAGCTGCGAAGCTAACGCCACCTGAACGCCAAATTGGACTACGGATTGTACCAGCACGTGCACGGCCAGTACCTTTTTGAGCCCATGGTTTTTTACCACCACCGCTTACTTCAGAACGTGTCTTCTGAGCACGAGTACCTTGACGAGCACCTGCTGCGTATGCAACAACTACTTGGTGTACTAATGCTTCGTTAAACTCACGTCCAAAAGTAGCTTCAGAAACTTCAAGAGCGCCAGAAGCGTCTTTAATTGCTAATTCCATCACTAAATCTCCAGGACTTATGCTTTAACAGCTGGTTTAACGATAACGTCACCGCCGATAGCGCCAGGTACTGCACCTTTAACTAAAAGCAAATTACGCTCAGCGTCAACGCGAACTAGTTCTAGGTTCTGAGTTGTTACTTGCTCATTACCCATTTGACCGGCCATTTTCTTACCTTTAAACACCTTACCAGGTGATTGGTTTTGACCGATTGAACCAGGAGCACGGTGAGATAGAGAGTTACCATGTGTAGCGTCTTGCATGCTGAAATTCCAGCGCTTAACACCACCTTGGAAACCTTTACCTTTAGAAGTACCGGTTACGTCAACTTTGTTGATTTCGTTGAATAATTCAACAGTAAGCTCAGCGCCTACTTCAAAATCGCCTTCACCACCATTTAGGCGGAATTCCCACAGACCGCGACCCGCTTCAACACCAGCTTTAGCGAAATGACCCGCTGCTGCTTTGTTTACACGGCTTGCTTTTTTAGTGCCTGCGGTTACTTGAAGTGAGTTATAACCGTCTGTTGCTTCAGATTTGATCTGAGCAATGCGGTTAGGTGTCGCTTCAATAACTGTCACAGGGATAGATACACCATCTTCAGTGAAGATACGTGTCATACCCACTTTACGACCGACTAGACCTAATGCCATTTTCCTAAAACCTCTCTAATCTTCCGATTAACCCAGGCTGATTTGAACATCAACACCAGCAGCAAGATCTAAACGCATAAGAGCGTCAACAGTCTTGTCAGTTGGTTCTACGATGTCGATCAGACGTTTATGGGTGCGGATCTCGTACTGATCACGCGCATCTTTATTAACGTGCGGTGAAGTAAGTACAGTAAAACGTTCAAAGCGTGTAGGTAGTGGAATTGGACCACGTACTTGTGCGCCAGTGCGTTTCGCAGTTTCCACGATTTCCGCCGTTGATTGGTCAATCAAACGGTGGTCAAAAGCTTTTAGGCGAATACGAATGCGTTGATTTGACATTCTTAAACCTCAATATAAAGAGCATTTAAAAGAGCATAAAAAAACGACCGAAACAATCTTAATAATTAAGATGCCGGTTGTTGATTTATATCTACGTTGAGTTCCAAATCGGAACTCCTGTTTTATTAGCTTGAAATCCAAGCTTAATGTTCCTTCCAAGTTCCCGGGGGAATTTTGAAAGCCTGCGTATTATAGTGATATTGGTGATAAATGCAACAACTATTTCAATAATCCTTACCAGACATTGAATTGTTCATTAAAAATACAACAAACTCAAAGTAGTATCCGCTATAATAGAAGAGCTTAAATACTGCTATAAATGGTCAGTCCTGTTATTACTTGGTATTATCTGCGCTTATTTTGCTTTTTACCCCCTAACTTTGGTGAGTTGATGCGTATTTTTAATTATTGTTTAAACTTCTTCTCGATGCTGATGAATCGTTTGCTTGTAAAAAGCAAAGTTCTCCCTGAGAACCCTATTGAACAATACGGCCTTAATCCGGCATACCCTACCTTTTATATAGTTAAGCTCAATGCACGGTCTGATTTAGCTGCACTTGCTCGCGTATGTAAAAAGTACGGATTACCAAACCCTACTGAACAGCAGTTATTAGGCAGTGCAGAGCTTGATCGCTTTATAGGCCTACAAAATCCGCCACCTTTGTTTGGAGATAAAGCAAAACCAACGGACGCTTTACAAAAAGGTAAGCATATTATTGATCAGCTCATCGCGAGCGATGAAAAGAATGTACAAGTTATCCCTGTAACCATTTTGTGGGGCCGTAACCCAGGTAAGGAAAAGCCTGGATTAGGCACGCTCGTGTCGCACTCTCTAACACCGAGTTGGTTTCGTAAGTTTTTTGTTTTACTGTTTTCTGGTCGCGATAATTTTGTGCGTTTTAGCAAACCGTTAGATTTGTCATTACTGGTTAATGAAAAAGCAGACGTTGATGAGCTGCCTCATAAACTATTGCGTGTAGCGCGTGTTCATTTTCGTCGACAAAAACTTGCGGCTACAGGGCCAAAAATGCCCTCTCGTGAACAACTATTTAATTCGTTATTAGCTTCACCAACCATAAAAAAAGCCATTCAAACAGAAGCAAAAGAAAAAAACATTAGCCATGACCAAGCAAGGCAAAACGCTTTAAAGCTACTTGATGAAATTGCCGCTAATTATAGTGATGCAACTATTCGGGTTGCGGAACGTGTACTAACTTGGTTATGGAATAAGCTTTATAACGGTATTGATATTAAATACACCGAGCAACTGCATGATCTAACGAATAAAGGCCATGAAATAATTTACATGCCGTGCCATCGCAGCCATATGGATTATTTACTGCTTACCTACTCTATTTACCACTTAGGCTTAGTCCCGCCACATATAGCTGCGGGCATAAACCTTAATTTTTTCCCGGCCGGTGGTATATTCCGCCGCAGTGGTGCCTTTTTCATTCGCCGCTCTTTTGCCGGTAATAAACTTTACTCAGCGGTATTTAAAGAATATTTAAGCCAATTATTTATTAAAGGTTATTCTGTAAAATTTTATACTGAAGGCGGCCGCAGCCGAACTGGGCGCCTACTACCACCAAAAACAGGCATGCTGGCAATGACACTGCAAGCTATGATGCGTGGAATAGACCGACCTATTTCTATTGTGCCGGTATATATTGGTTATGAGCATGTCATGGAGATAAATACCTACCTGAAAGAGCTTGCTGGCAATGATAAAAAAGGTGAGTCAGTTTTTGGTATTTTCAAAGCCATTAAAAATTTAAAAAACTATGGTCGCGGTAATTTAAACTTCGGTGACCCAATCTCTATTAACCAGTATTTAAATGAGCATCAACCTGATTGGCGCGAATCGATTCACCCTACCGATATACAAAAACCACAATGGTTAGGGCCGCAAGTAGCCAACCTTGCTGATAAAGTCATGGTTAATATCAATAGTGCCGCCGCACTCAATGCCGTTAATTTACTGGCGATGATTTTACTGGTTAATGATAAACAAGCACTGAGCAAGCCTAAACTTTTAGCCCAGCTTGATTTTTATTTACATCTGCAGCGTAACGCTCGCTATAGCGAAAAAGTAAGTGCACCTGATGACAGTGCACAAGAATTATTAAATCATGCCCTCAAACTCAACAAATTTGATGTAATAAGTGATGAGTTTGGCGAGATAATCGCTATCAACGATAAAGAAAAGACGTTATTTAATTATTATCGTAATAATATTTTGCATGTATTTGCAGTGCCAAGTTTGCTCGCCTTACATATATTCAAAAGCCACAAAACCACTTTGAGTGAATGTAAAAACCTTATTAGTCAGTTTTACCCTCTGTTTGCTAAAGAATGGTTTTTACATGAATTAGACGAAAACTACATCACCCGTATTTTGGCAAGTTTTGTTGATCAAGAGCTGATTGAAATTGATGGAGATAATATAAAAATCACCAACAGTAATGACTGCCTAGCAAAACTCGAAATGCTTGGCCGCGCACTTAGCTTAACTTTACAGCGTTATGCCATTGCTATTGGCTTTATACAAACGAGTTCAGGTATTGAACGCGAAGAATTAGAACGTGAAAGCCAGGTGCTAGCTCAGCGCCTCGGTACTTTACATGGCATAAAAAGCCCTGAGTTTTTCGATAAAAAAGTGCTAGTAGGGTTTATTAGCAACTTGAGAGAGCAAGGTTTGATCAGCGAGTCCGAGAACGGTTTACAAGGCAGTAATGAACTATGCGAGCTCTATATGCACCTTAAAGCATTATTACCGGCTCGCATTTGGCAATCGATAACCGATATCGTACAGAGTCAAAGTAACGACTAAGCGAGGTTAGGTAGAATTTACCTTTGACCTCGCAGTTAATATATTAGCGCTGGCGCATGACACCTTCTTGAATTGTTGAGGCAACTAAGTTGCCTTGACGGTCAAAAAACTGCCCACGCACTAAACCACGCCCCGAGCTCGCGCTTGGGCTATCAATGGTATATAAAATCCAGTCATCAAGTCTAAACGGACGATGAAACCACATTGCATGGTCAATCGTTGCAACCTGCATATTTGGCTGCATAAACGACACACCATGCGGCTGCAACGCAGTCGGTAAAAATTCAAAGTCTGACGCATACGCTAATAGGTAATTATGAATACGCTGATCATCAGGCATATCACCATTGGCTTTAAACCAAATATGCTTAACTGGTTCCATCGCCTCAGGCTTAAATGGATTGTGAAAGGTTACTGGGCGCATATCAATCGGCACTTCACGGATAAACTTATTACGGATCGCCTCTGGAATATGACTGGCATTTGTTTGGTAAAATTCCAGCGAAGATTTAAGTTCCTCAGGCTGGGGCACATCAGGCATAGTTGCTTGGTGCGACAATCCTTCTTCAAGCCCTTGGAACGAGGCTGTCATGTAAAAAATAGGTTTGCCATATTGAATTGCTTTAACCCGTCGCGTGCTAAAACTTTTGCCATCTCGAATTGTTTCAACATCGTAAACAATTGGCTTTGCGGCATCGCCCGGGCGTAAAAAGTAAGAATGTAGAGAATGAACAATACGCCCTTGCGGTAGGGTTTCTTTGGCTGCAGAAAGCGCTTGCCCCATAACCTGCCCACCAAATACAGCACCAAAACCTAAATCTTGGCTTTGCCCGCGATACAAGCCTTGTTCAATTTCTTCTAGTGCTAATAACGACAATAAATCATCTAAAACCTGGCTCATTTTTATATCCTCAATCCCGACAAGGCTCACATAATACTATAGACTATAATTATGTAAATCTTAGGGAGATAACAATGGCTTATTGGCTATTTAAAACCGAACCTGATGCATTCTCGATTGCTGATTTAAAAAATGCACCACAAAAAACAACGCAATGGGAAGGTGTGCGTAACTATCAAGCCCGTAACTTTATACGTGATAACGTAAAGCTCGGCGACTTAGTGATGATTTACCATTCAAGTTGTAAACATGTAGGCGTAGTAGGTATTGCCGCCGTAACTCGTGAGGCCTACCCTGATCCAACTCAATTTGATTTAAGCAGTGATTATTACGATGCCAAAGCAACAACAGATAATCCACTCTGGATGGTTGTTGATGTAACTTATCAGCAGCATTTAAATAAATTAGTTAGCCTTAAAGCGATTAAAGACAATGATGCCATTACTGACATCGCACTAAAAAAAGGCGACCGTTTATCAGTAATGCCCGTCACTCAAAATGATTGGGATGAAATCATCAGTATGGCAAATTAACGACAACGTTTGACCCATTTTGCTTGAGTTTGCTATGATCTCGGCCGAATTTTTTATGGGGGATTAATGAAACTACTGTATTGGCTTGATGAATGGTTAACTCACCCCCGCGATGAACAACAAAGTAAGCTGCCTATGTCTGGCAGTGATTTACTTGGCGATATTTTTGTAAAGTACCACTTCACAGATCTCAAAAAACCTCTTCTTTTTACATTTTCTCCAGCTGGCACAAATTACCAAGAGCATGATCTCCATGAAGCGTTTGCTCCATGGGGCTATAATTTGGCGAAAAAACAAAATGTAAATATTATTTCGTTTCAGCATCTTGGAAGAAGTAATTGGTTTAGAAGCCGCGATTTAATCTTTTTTTTGGAGCAGCTTGCACTGCTACTTGAACCATTCAATCAACGCTTAGGCTATGGACTCAGCCGAGGTGGCTTTGCTGTAGGTGCTTTCGCTAAATTACTCAAATTAGATCAAGTATTACTTTTTCATCCAGTTAGTACCAAAAATCAAGCGATAGCGCCTTGGGATGACCGCTCAAGCACAGATATAGCACAACAGTTTGATTGGAATAGCGATTACCATGACCTCGATTTAGGTCATGCCAAGGGCTATATCATTTACGATCCTACCAATCATATCGACCGCCTACATGCTAAGCGCTACCCACAGCTCACTCATTTACGCGTATTTGGTATGGGTCATGGCACACATGCAAGTTACTTGAACAAATTTGGCTTTTACAAACAGGTGGCTGTTGATTTTATTCGCCATCAACAACTTGATATTGCACAGTTTAGATTACAAACCAAAACTCTGCGTTTAAAAGAAGATTATTACCAATGCCTTAATAGAGCAAATGCTCACTCGGAGCATCGCCTTGAGCTGCTCAGCACCGCACATAATATCTTAATTGATGAAAAACAGGCTCATATGCAAGAGCAAAAAGATAAAATTGATGTGCAACCACTGATTGATGTGGCAATAACACATCAAAATGAGCATCCGAATGATGCCATAAAGCTGCTTGAAGTAGCGCAACAACTTGCACCAGAAGATCCACTAATTGATCATAAACTCAAACAGCTAAAATAACGCGATAGTACATCTGCATATTAAGTTAGGCCTTTTTCTTTAGGCCTTTCTTTTTATGACCATGCTTTGGCACAATCGCAAAATACATAATAAGTCCCAGCCACGAAAAGAAAATGATGCCAATTAGCCAACCGTTTTTTTCATGCCCTTGCGTACGCTTACTATTAAGCACTAACACCACAGGTAAAATATAAGCGCTTAAGATCAGAAGTAAAAACGCAATTTCATCCATTATTTTGCCAACTCTTGCCAGTCAACTTCGTTATTTAACACCCGGTCAATCGCAATATAATGTAAAATATCACCGCTGTTTACTGGGTAGTTAAGCGGCGGGTTTAAATCCATATTTTTAGCACTTAGGTTATGTGCTACACCAAGCAAAATTGCATCGTGATCATGTTTAAAATGATGGAATAACTTCCCAAATTCCATTTGCGCTAAATTATCAGGAATAACCAAGCTAAACTGTGTATCACCATGAAGGGTTGATAATAACTCCTCTTGCACTCGGCTCGAACCTGGGTCCTGCATTGAACGCACTAGAATCTCAGCTGATTTTGCACTTGAACACTCCACGTTATGGCAGTGCTCTAGTAGCATTTCGACTTTACTCTCATCGTTAAAATGCGCGCTAATATGGCAACCCTCTTTCACCAACTTGCTAATACGTAACGCTGTGGTAAAGGTTTGGTTATCATCTTGGCCATCAATTATAATCTTATCGGCGTGTTTTATTGCAACCCGTTCCAGCTGCTCACAATCGGTAAAGCTACTTAAACGCGCAAAATCAACATGCTCATTGGTTAGAAATGGATGTTCCATTTGCTCAGTTACTGCGAGTAAAATTCGTCTATCAGTGCGTTTTTGATCAGCCAAAATATAGTCAATCATCTTTTTTGTACGCGTTTGATGCCAACCAAAAATAATAATGTGGTTGTTAGAATGCGAAAAACTTTTATCACCTGTCATAGCACGCCTAATTAAATATGTAACTGTTTGCCCTGTTTTACCTAACAGAACACCAAATAAAGCTAACCCAAATGGGATTTGTAATAATGCAACAATCCAGCGACCTAAATCTGTGCTAACGCTGAAATCACCGTACCCTACCGTTGATGTGGTCACTATATAGTAATACACAAAAGTGCTAACTGGCGTAAGTACTGATTCACCTGCAAATAATAACAGCAGCCAAGTTAATGTCATATGTAGCAGTGTTGCTAAAGCTACCGCTTGCCAACTCACTTGATCTATATGGTTTCTTACCAATAGAAAAATTCGTTTAAATATAAAAGGCATACCACCACTTAATAGTTCCTGTTCATCTAGCCATTAAGTTACTGTAATGCGTTATTGATGACAATGTTTAGATAAAGAAGATTATTTCTAGGATGCATTTTTACACTAGAACAGTGTAAGCTATAATTGCATTATAACTTTAAAGACGGATGTATTATGTCGGGTGTATTAGCTTCTGTAGATCAACGAACCCAGCTAGTCGGTGAAAACCGTCTTGAGTTACTGTTATTTTATTTACACAGCCGCCACTTATTTGCGCTAAATGTATTTAAGGTAAAAGAAGTAGTAAAGCTACCTCATTTAAATATTATTCCTCACGCTCACCCTAAAATATCTGGTGTGGCTAATATTCGCGGCGAATCAATCCCAGTCATCGATTTACGCCAAGCTATTTGCATGCCTGCGGCTAAAAATATCGAAGATAGTAATTTGGTTATTACTGAATACAACCGCACGGTGCAAGGGTTTCTCATTGGTAAGGTTGACCAAATAGTTAATATGACATGGTCAGATATTATGCCACCACCAACGTCTGTGGGTAAAAATCACTATTTAACAGCGCTGACAAAAATTCAAAGAGATGGCCAAGAGCAATTAGTTGAAATTATCGATGTAGAAAAAGTGCTAGCTGAAATAGTCGAATATGAAGTACAAATATCAGATGAAATACTCGATAAAAGCATAGTAAGTGAGTTTGCCGGCCGTAAAATCCTCCACGCAGATGACTCCCCCACCGCACGCAAGCAAGTGAGTGACACCCTCTCTCAGTTGGGTATTGAAATTATCCCAGCAAGTAATGGCCTTGAAGCATTAAATATGCTGAAAAGCTGGGCAGATCGCGGCGATAACGTAGAGCAAGACCTATTGATGGTGATCACCGATGCTGAAATGCCCGCGATGGATGGTTACCGCTTAACGCATGAAATTCGTAACGATGCACGCCTAAGAAACTTACATGTTGTGCTTAACACTTCTTTAAGCGGTAGTTTTAACCAAGCTCTGGTTGAAAAGGTCGGTTGTAATGCGTTTTTATCTAAGTTCCAACCTGACTTATTAGTCGAAGAAGTACAGAACCGTTTAAAAGCGGTATTGAATAATAACAGCTAATACCTTGGTCGATTTGCCAATTAAGTCATTTCATGATTAATTGGCACTATGTAACCATAATAAAAACACTCTCACTATGCTTAACCGTGTTGCAAAGCCCTTTACTCAATTAGTTGAACGCTACTTACCCGACCCCTTTATTTTTGTTATTTTGCTAACGCTTTTAAGCTTTATTATTGCCAGCCTGTTTACACCTTCTAGCCCAGTTGAAGTAATTGATGCTTGGGGAAGTGGCTTTTGGAATTTATTACAATTTGCAATGCAAATGTTATTGGTACTACTCACCGGTTACATGTTGGCAAGTACTCCTATAATCAACCGCTTACTGGCAAAACTAGCAAGCTTTGCCAGCACACCAGCCAAAGCAATTATTTGGGTCACATTAGTTTCATTGTTAGCTAGTTGGCTGAACTGGGGATTCGGCTTAGTGATCGGTGCTTTATTTGCCAAAGCAATAGCAAGGCAAACAAAAGTAGACTATCGATTATTAGTGGCCAGCGCTTACTCTGGATTTATTGTATGGCATGGAGGCTTGGCAGGCTCTGTACCTTTGACAATTGCCACTACAGGGCACTTTTCAGAGCAAAGTATTGACGTTATTAGCACCTCGCAGACACTGTTTTCAGGCTTTAATATTGCGATTGTACTGGGCTTGTTTATTATCATGCCGCTTGTTAATCGCTATATGCTCCCTCACGATAATGACAGTGTGTATGTTGATAAAAGCAAACTAATAGAACCTAAAAATAAAGATGTCACCTTTACTCGTCCAGCAGATCGTATCGAACACAGCCGCGTGTTAGGTATAACCACAGGCTTACTTGGCCTTGTATATTTAACGTATTATTTTATTTTCAATAATGGTTCACTTAATCTAAACAGTGTTATAGGGCTGTTTTTATTTGCCGCGATAGTATTACACCAAACACCACATAACTTACTCGCTAGCTTGCAGCAAGCCATCCCCAGCGGCGCAGGTATTATTATTCAATTTCCATTTTATGCAGGGATTATGGCGATAATGGTCGATACCGGTTTAGCACAACAAATTTCCCAAGGCTTTATCGCCATAGCCAGTGCTGAATCACTGCCATTTTGGAGCTTTTTAAGTGCAGGATTAGTCAATATATTTGTGCCATCAGGTGGCGGTCAATGGGCGGTACAAGCCCCCATTGTGATCCCTGCCGCACAGGCGCTTGGCGCAGATATGCCCCGCGTAGCCATGGCGGTAGCCTGGGGTGATGCATGGACTAACCTGATCCAACCATTTTGGGCGTTACCAGTTCTCGCCATTGCCGGCTTAAAAGCCAAAGACATTATGGGTTTTTGTTTAGTGCAGTTAATTATCACCGGCGTGTTTATTGCGTTGATGCTAAGTTTTTACCCATAAATCCGCTGGCGTAATTGTGGATTACGCCAGCGTTATAAATCAGCTCGATAAAATTTTCATCGGTAGGCTTAATATTGCGTTTTCAGAATCAGCAAAGTGCATCATCACCGCCACATGGCCAGCAACCACCAATGCGTACATCACCGCTGAAAAACCTTGGCCGTATTGATTCAGCGGCACAAGATGTGAAAAATGACGGCCGCGCCATTCAAAAACAATCTCCAGCGCACCAATAAACAAAAAGAGCACCAATAACATTAAGCCAAACGTATAACTTATCCATAAACCAAATAACACACCAAGCAAGCACACACTTAAGCCAACCCAAGAGCGCATTGAAAAGCTGATGCTTTTTAATACATGGCCACCATCAAGCGGTAAAATGGGCAATAAGTTAAATAAGTTAAGTAACGCACTGAGTACTGCAACACCTGCGAAGATATCCATTTCTGTAGCGTAATAGAGTACCACCCCGAGTACTGAAGTGATAAGGCCAAACGCGGGCCCCATTAATGAGATCACCACATCTTGCCAGCGAGTGGTAATTTTATCATCGCTAACCGCGAGCCCACCCACAAAGGGGATTAAGTAAATACCTTTAGTTTTAATGCCAAAATACTGCATCGCGCGAACGTGTCCGTATTCATGTATTACCAAACAAGCAATCAGCATTAAGGCGAATTCAAAGGTGAACAGCCAGGCATAACCAGCCACTGACGCACCCGCTAAGGCGACTTTAACAACCTTCGCACTTTTAAACAGCTTAAACCCTAAGGCAAAAATACCCAGTAGTCCCTGCTTTGGTTTGGCTTTTTCAACTGGTGGAATATTCAACTTTTGTACAAGTTGATCATTCACATACAACATTAAACTTTGCTCATTAACTAACGAAGTGTCCAGACCTATCACTTTATCGCCAAGTCCAAACTCAAAGTAGTTATCCCTTGGGTTATCAAAGCCAATCGCTTGTTGCTGTTGGAATATTTGCACAATTTTTTGCTCAGCTAGCACTAAATTAAAAGATTGCTCAGCAAGAGTAAGTTGTATTTGGATCATCGTATCTTAATCTTAATAACATTGCGGCCATTATACCTATTTTACGAATAAATATGAGTGGATTTATTTTAGTCCTATTACTGACTTTTCTATTTAAACCTACTACTTTTAAATAATTGATGAGTTTTTATTCAAGGAATGAAGATGACAAAACTAGCGCGTAACATAATGGTGGTTGATGACTCCAAAGCGATTTTGGTTGTTATGGAGGCAATTTTAAATGAACTTGAAGTACCCCAAGTTACTACCTGCCTAAGCGCTCAAGAAGCGCTTGATAAAGTCAAGCAATCCCCTTTTTTATATGATGCTGTATTTACTGACCTAAATATGCCAGAAATGGATGGCATGGAGCTTATTCGCCTCCTTGGTGATATAAAATACACAGGCGCGATTGTTATTATTTCTGAAATGGATATTAAAGTCATAGATTTAGCCGCTGACCTAGCGAAAAAAAGTAATACTCATCTAATTGGCAATATTTCAAAACCAGTGCAGCTAAGCCAGGTTCACACCTTACTTAAAAAGCTTGAGCATTTAGCTTATCATATAGAAAAACCAATTGAGCCAATCTCTGAATCACAATTACTGCATGCAATTAGTCATAATGAAGTAACGCCTTACTACCAACCAAAAGTAAATCGTCACACCAATAAAGTACAAAGTGTTGAAGTACTTGCACGAATTATGACAGAAAAAGGAGATATAATTTTACCTGAGCGTTTTATTTGTGTTGCTGAAGAATTAGATCTAATAAACCTTATTACTTTTCAGTTATTTGAAAAAGCAACAGCGGATTTTAGCGAGCTAAAAAATAGCCTAGGTTACATGTTTAAACTGGCATTTAACCTATCTCCTTGCCAGTTAGAAGATTTAAGCTGCCCTGATAAATTAGCGCTCATCTTACAACTTAATAATTTAACGCCCAATGAAATTATTTTAGAGATAACCGAACAACATGCACTATGTAGTAATGCGCAATTAGAAACATTAAACCGCTTACGAATACGCGGTTTTGATATTTCTTTAGATGATTTTGGTATCGGTTTTACTAATGTTAACCAGCTAAAAACCTTACCTTTTACAGAAGTTAAAATTGATCGTACATTAATCAGCCATATAGACACAGACCAATTTTCTCAAGTCATTACCAGTAGTTTAGTTAATATTGCAATTCAAAGAGATATTGTGATTGTTGCTGAGGGCATAGAACGCATTGAAGAACTTGAGTATCTCGATCGTTTTAAAGAATTTATTTTGATGCAGGGTTTTTTAATATGCGGACCAAAAGCGAAACAAGACTTTACTCGCTGGGCAAAATCATGGCTGCAAATGACTAATAAATCGAGTCGTAGCCAACGCTAATATTTATTTTCATCGTCGTCACTTAGCAGCTTGTCAGACGCTGCTAAACGCTGGCGCCAACGTTGCTTGGCAACTATTTGCATATTAGCTGATTGATCATGCTCATCGATTATATCCAGACCCATCAGCGCTTCAATCATGTCTTCGAGTGTAGCAATGCCTTGTACTTCGCCATACTCATCAATGACTAGGCATATATGCGTACGTTCAGCTAATAAAGTATGAAATAAGGTAGGAACGTAAAGTGTTTCTGGCACAGTATAAATAGGTTTGACGAGCTTACTTATCTTATATTCTTCCCCAATCCGGTGATAAGCCAACATAATGTCGTTTTTATGTACAAAGCCGATAATGTCATCACCGTTTTTATCATAAACAAGCACACGTGAAAATGAAGATGAGCCATGCTCTGCTAAATACTGATTAACAGTAATGTCTTTATGTACCTTAAACAACACGGTACGCGGGGTCATTATTGACTCAAGCTTGGCATGGCGAAAATGTAACAAGCTACGAATTATTTCAGATTCCTCTTGATGCAGAGCACCTGATTCTGAACCAATATCTGCCATTGCTTCAATTTCTTGACGAATATAAAATGCCTCGTCGTAATTTCTACCCAGTAAATTAGTTAACTTATCAGCAAACCAAACAAAAGGTTTTAATACCACCACTAAATAAATTAACCCCTTTGCGACTATTGGGGTTAATACCCGCCAATGATTAGCCCCCAAAGTTTTTGGAATTATTTCAGAGAGAACCAATACCAATAGAGTCATTATTGCGGAAGCGATTCCCACGGCGGCATCTGAAAAAACCACTGCAGCCTGTGCACCAACTCCAGCAGCGCCGGCAGTATGCGCTATGGTATTTAAAGTTAAAATTGCCGCTAATGGCTGGTCAATATTCTGTTTTAACGCTTCAACACGTTTCGCAAGCTTTGGCTTTTGCTTACGCAATAAAGCAATATAACTGGGCGTAATACTCAGTAACACGGCTTCCATTATCGAGCATAAGAAGGATATGACTATGGCTGCTAGCATGTAAACAATTAATAACGTCATTAAATTCCCCTCTTAGCTGGACTAATGAGCATCCTAACAATACATGCTATATTTAGCCAAATTATCGTTCACAGGCTTAATTATGACTTTCACTTTATTTGCAAAATCATACCCTCGGTACATTGCAAAAACACTTAGCTTATTAGCATTGTGTGCTACTGCAAACTCAGCGCTAGCCTCTTCTTTTGATAAGAGTAATATTGCGTTTATTGGCCCGCTAGGCGAACATATGCAGCTAAAGCCCTACCAAACGCAGCACCATGATGCGATTATCGATAACTTGCTACCCAACTTACAAGCAAACCGCAAAAGCATTTCCGTATTTGGTGAGCAATATAAATGGCAAACGCTAAGTGATATAAATGCATTAACTTTAGCAGGTATACAAGGGCTAAAATTTACTGTTAAAAGTAATCGTTTTAGCCAAGGCACACTAAAACTTATTGGTATAGAGCAAGCTAAGGTTTTCCTTAATGGTCAACTGCAAAGCGCTAAAGAGCACAATTATGAACTGGCTTTTACGACTGGCGAACATCAAATTGTTATCATTGCTGAGCAAGTAGCTAACTGGCATGACGTTGATATTGATTTTAGTCCAAAGTCAGAGCTTGATAACATTACTATTAGCCAACAACCAAGTAGTAGCTTATCTGCGAAGCAATTATTTGATGCACCTACCATCAGCATGCTTTCACTGTCACCCGATGGCGAACACTACATTACCAGTACACGCCATTACAGTGATCACACCGGTAACCAAGCACAAATAGTGACCGAGCTTAAAAATCAAGATGATAAAGTCGTTTATCGCTTTGAATCAGGCCAACCTAGTAATGTGATTTGGAGCCCTGATAATGATTATATTGTTTATTTAATCGATGGCCAATTGAAGAAGCTTAATCGCCACACGCTCGTATTAGATGTAATTGCGAATAACCTTAAAGGTGCGAGCGGCTTTGAATTTTATACCAATACAAGCCTACTTTTTACTTGGTCAAAATACCCTGAAGCTGACACAGGTCTCACAAAGCATTATCGTGGCTTACAAGATCGTTGGTCATATGCTCGTACAACTTCGCAAGCATACTTGATGGATATTAGATCAGGTTTGAGTAAAGCACTTAGCGAAGGGCCGCTCAGTCATAGCATTGAAGATTATAATAGCGAGCAAGGCACTGTACTGCTTAGCCGTAGCGCTCACTTAATGGAAGCTACGACTCATCCGCTAACAGAGTTATTAGAAACTGATATCAAATCAGCACAACACACTGTTTTAGGCCAATTTAAAACATTTAATCAAGCAAAGTATACCAAAAAGGGGATTTACGTTGTCGCAGGGCCAGACTTTAAGCAAGGACTTGGCCGAAATATTCCAACTGATATGTTAGCAAATAACTACGACGGTCAGCTGTATTTATTGACCCAGCAAGGCAAGCAAGCTGAAGCATTAAGTAAAGAATTTGACCCTGCGATTGGGCAAATAGACGTGCTTGGTAATGGCGATGCCGTGCTTAAAGTCACGGAACAGGATACGCAACAGCTTTACCTTTTTGATATAAGTAAAAGTCACTTTAAAAAGCTTAAAACCAAACTTGATGTAGTTGAGCAATTTAGCATTTCAAAAAATCGCTCGCCGGCTATTCTATATAGTGGAACCACGGCATCAACACCACAACAGTTGAAGCGTTTAAACATCAACAAAAATAGAGCCAGTACCGTATGGGATTCTAAACCACTAAACTACGCTGCGACTAAAATCCCAACACTTGAAGAGTTTAACTTTACCAATCAACAAGGTGTAGAAATTAAAGGCCGCGTGTATCTGCCAACAAATTTAGATAAATCTAAAAAGCATCCAGCTTTGATTTATTATTATGGTGGTACATCACCGGTTTCGCGTGGTTTTACTGGTCGTTATCCGTTTAACTTATGGGCAGAAAATGGTTACATTGTTTACGTTGTGCAGCCCACAGGTGCGACGGGCTTTGGCCAAGAGTTCTCTGCTAAGCATGTCAATGCGTGGGGCGAGCACACCGCCGACGATATTATGCAAGGTACTCAAGCTTTACTTGCGCACTACTCATTTATTGATAAGAACCGTTTAGGTAATTTAGGCGCCTCATATGGTGGCTTTATGACCATGCTGCTAGCAACTAAAACCGATATGTTTAGTGCCTCTATCGCACACGCTGGGATCTCAAATATTACTTCATACTGGGGCCAAGGTTGGTGGGGCTATTTATACTCAGGCGAAGCATCTAAAAATAGCTTCCCTTGGAACAATAGCGATTTATATAGCCAACGTAGCCCGGTGTTTCATGCAGATAAAGTAACGACACCTTTACTATTATTACACGGCGATTCAGATACTAACGTACCTGTTGGCGAAAGCCATAATATGTATACAGCATTAAAGCTGCTTGGTAAAGACGTCGACCTTATTGAATATAAAGGCGCGGATCATCAAATATTTGCTCGTGACAAGCGCTTCAATTGGTGGAACACCATGCTCGCCTACTTTGACAAACATTTAAAACAAGAACCGCAATGGTGGCAATATTTATACCCTGAAAAATAACGTTTAGCCAAAAGAAAGAAAATAGCCCATTTTCTTTCTTTCGCTTTTTGCAAAAAACTATAAAAAATCCCCTCTCTGCACTCTATCCTTTTACGAATGAGTGCTAATATAGGGTTATTATTGAAAGTAATTAAGATACTATGACTATTCACGTTTTACTGGTTGAAGATGACGAATTATTAGTTAAACGCATCATCAATCACTTTGCTCAAACCGAGTTTCACATTGAAAACGATGCAACGGGTGCTCAAGCACTTGAGATTGTTAAATCCCGTGAACACGCTAGTAACGCTATTTCATTAGCGATTGTTGATATAGTTTTACCTGAACGAGATGGTCTTCATCTAGCAAAAGAACTGAATACACTCACTAACATTGGTGTAATCATGCTATCTAGCCGCGACTCGCAAGCAGATAGAATTGCAGGCCTTGCGCAAGGTGCTGATGATTATATTTGTAAACCCGTAGACTTGTTAGAGCTCGAGCTACGTATGCGAGCACTCTACAAACGCTTAAAAAGTAATAACAATAATGACGAAAGCGAAGAGTTTATAGAATACGCAGACTTTAAACTACACCCAGATAATCGGACTCTAATAACAACAAATGGTATTGAGTCGAGGCTCACAGAAGCGGAACACAAGGTGTTAATTTGCTTAATCAGTAACGCGGGTAAAGCCACTTCCCGAGAGAAGATATCTGAAGAAATTGGCCAGCCGGATTGGAGCCCAAACGACCGAACGGTTGATGTACTAATTGGCCGCTTACGTAAAAAATTAAGTGACGAAAAAGACCAAAAGCGTATTGTTACTGTACGTGGCAAAGGCTATATGTTATCAATTTAATATTGGCTCAACTGTGCTAATAAACGTTCAAATGCCCGATAATTTAACGCTTCCTTTAACTCACTTAAGGTAATATTTTCCTGCCCTTTTAAGTCACTTATCGTCCGTGCAACTTTAATGACCCGATGATAAGAGCGTGGCGAGAGCGATAGTTTCTCACTCGCTCTGGCTAAAAACTTTAATTCCGCCGCTGCCAGTACACAATACACACTCATCTCTTTATTATTAAGTCGTGCATTCACTTTACCTTGCCGATTTAACTGTAAATGATAGGCAGCTTCTACTCGGGCACGCACTATTTCGCTGCTTTCTTCCTTTTCGGTGCTTTGCAGCTGACTGCTACTTAGACGCGGCAACTCGATTTGCAAATCAATACGATCAATAAAGGGCCCTGATACCCGAGATAAATAACGCATAACCTGATCTGGCGTCGCGCGTTTATCATTATGACAACCGGTGGGGCTCGGGTTTAAGGCCGCTATAAGTTGGAATTGAGCAGGAAACTCCATTTGTCGGGCTGCCCTTGAGATTGTAACGGTGCCGGTTTCCATAGGCTCACGTAAAGAATCCAACACCTTTCGCTCAAACTCAGGAAGCTCATCTAAGAAGAGTACGCCATTATGCGCCAACGATATTTCACCGGGCTTGGGATTAGAAGAGCCACCAACTAAAGCAACGGCGGAGCAAGTATGATGGGGACTGCGAAAAGGGCGTTTGCGCCAATTTGTTAAATCAATAGATTGGCCAATTATAGAGTACAACGCAGCACTTGATAGCGCCTCTTCATCAGACATGCCGGGCATTATAGTTGGCATACGCTGCGCGAGCATGGACTTTCCAGTGCCTGGCGGACCTAAAAAGAGTAAATTATGGCCACCCGCAGCCGCTATCTCTAATACTCTTTTAGCACCAGGCTGGCCTTTTACATCACTTAAATCATGGATAAAATGCGTGTTATGAACACGTTCCGCATACTCGATGTTTAAAGGCAGTGGCTGCTGGTTAAGTAAATCATTCCATACATCTTGAATTGAATAAACAGCCTTACGAGCAACCCCATTAACTAAACTTGCTAAGCTGTCATTGACCGCGGGTAAAAAACAGCACCGACCTTGCTCTTTCGCAGCTAATACCGACGGTAAAATAGCATTCACACCACGCACTTCCCCATTGAGAGCAAGCTCACCGTAAAACTCATAACGCTCCAACTCATTACACACCACTTGCCCTGAAGCGACTAATATACCCACGGCTATGGCTAAATCGAATCGGCCACCGTCTTTAGGTAAATCTGCTGGCGCTAAATTGACGGTAATTCTCTGATCTGGAAAACCAAATTGAGAGTTTTCTAATGCGCTACGAACTCGGTCTTTCGCCTCTTTTACTGACGCTTCAGGCAGGCCAACAATATGAAAAGCAGGTAAACCATTACCTAAGTGAACTTCCACCATTACTTCTGGAGCTTGAATCCCTATTTGTGCGCGAGAATATATACGAGCTAACGACATCCTTTGTCCCTGTAATGTTACTTTTATTACAGTCTAGTCAGGATATTTGAAAATATGTAGTGTTAGTTGCCATTTCATGGCTGCTAAGCGTAAAAATAAGGTCGTTAACATTGCTAAAACCATAGCAACTTCTGTCATTACATTAAATGAGATGCTTTGCGTATACACAAATCCACCAGCAATGCAGGTGATAGCGTACAGCTCACCTTTTAAAAGCATCGGAATATTGCCAGCTAATACATCGCGGATCATCCCACCAAAGCACCCAGTGATTATTCCCATGATAATCGCAGTCGTAGCAGGCATGCCTGCCAGTAATGCCTTTTGCGCCCCCATCACGGCAAAAAATGCTAAACCAAACGCATCCGCAACATGTAAATGATAGAGCGGAATAGACTTTTGCTTATTGATTAATCGCGCAGTAACAAAAATAGCGGATAAAATAGCGATAAAATAACTTTGATCATGTAACCAAAAAACCGGCACATCTAGAATTAAATCGCGCAGAGTGCCACCACCAACAGCGGTAACGGTTGCGAGTACCACCACACCAAAGCCATCCATTTTTTTATCATACGCAATTAAAGTGCCCGACACCGCAAACACGGCTACGCCGATTAAATCAAACCAGTGGTAAAGTTCAGTCATGCTTGTAACTAAAAAGTGATCTATGTAATCGTTTTAACACAATCACCACACAGTTTTAAGTCATCTTGGTAATTAATCTGTTTTTGCTGTTAATTCTAGGCTTCGTGTCATGATATTTTCAGCTATCGTGTCATTTGAGAACATTGATTCTTTATCTGCCGCTGACTCAGGGTTATCAACTAGCTTTTGATGGTCATTTTCAAGCTCAGCTCACAAGCTTCGCTGTTGAGCATTAAGTGACACTGTTTGCTTACGCGCCTTATCAGCTCCTTGTGCTTTAAAAAAAGCATCTGAAGCATCATCTTCAGTGCCTTTAGTTGCAAATAAGTCGTTACTAAAACCGGTGACATCTTGCTGCATTGAGTCAACCGTTGCACAACCTGTAATATTCAGTAGAGAAATAACTAATAACAATTTATACATTGTATAACTCCTTAAAAGTAAAACGGAGCCATCAGGCTCCGTTATATAGTAACTACTGCTTTAACATGCTACCCATTACACTAATATGTAAGCTTGGGTCCTCTTCCTCGGGATGATAGTCTGGCACGGTGACGCTAAAGGCAGACACAGCGTATCCATTTTCCAAGATAGTGTTTGGAGAAATAATCATACCATAGGTCGCATCCTGCGAAGATGACTCCGGACTGGTGAGCTTTAAGCTCCCTAATTCAAGTGACCATGTACCTTCTCGCACTGTGCCATCTAAATCAAAGCTAGTCGTTCCATCACTGCGAACTTCAATCACCCGCTCAGTAATTGTTCCTTGATCCATAAAACTAAATACATAATCACCAATAATATTTGCTTCACTGAAGCTAACTGGTTCAACGATATTAGTTATTCGTTGCATCACGCCAAAACCATCTCCATCTAGCCAGATGAGCTGATTCCCTTGGGCTTTTACAACAAAGTATGGGTCATAATATTCTGGTTCTTCCAATTGATTAATGTAAGTGTCTACTGTGACATTTAATACCTCAGGATCACCCGATGGATCGCCTTGAACTGTATAAGTGCCTGCAGCAATACCTGGCTCAAACTCACTCGTATGTTCAAATTCAAAGAAGTAACCATCACTTTTTAGTACAGATAAGAAGAAATCGTTGTTAGCAATAGAGCCTTCAAAATATGCTCCAACATGAGGCTTACTAGGATCATAAATGCGCGTCATTTCATATGTGAATCTTTCATAACCCGCATCACCTTCACCACATTTATCACCAGTATAATCATCAGCGCATTCATCAACTGCCAATGCTATAGTATCGCCATCAGCTAGAACACTAGCATAGATAATATGACGAATATTATCAGTCCCAGGGGAGACGATATCACTACTTAACCCCCACGAACCATTGGTGTCTTCAATTACACTTACTGTTACTCGACCTGTTGTTTCATCCCACGAAAAATCACCAACTTCATAACCTAAAAATGCATCGTCAACATCATCGTTCCCTCTGGTTTGTATATGAACCCATTTACCATCTAAGAATACAATGATTACCGTTGGTTCATGGGCCAGCTGCCATGCACCATCAAGTGGATGTGCTGGCGTTGGACGAACCACCACGACTTGCTCTTGAGCTTTAGCTGAATCGAAATACCAATTCTGTTGATCCGCAGCAGTACAGGTTGCAGTATTCTCGTAAACACAAACGGTTAGGTATTCGCGATCAAAACCACTGATTTCAGCCTTCATCGTCCCAAACAGCATTTTCCCTGCAGCTAAGGTGTAGCTATTTTCAGTTGTCGTACCTTGATATTGCTGAGTTAGCGTATATTCATTTTTATCAAGCTCTTCGTTATACGTTGTCGCGATTGTAATTGATTCTACTGCTTGCTCCTTTGGCGTATAAAGTGTGATGTAATTAACATTGGTTGGGTAACCATTTTCATCGAAGCCTGAATTGTTTTCTAACCAATACGGCGCAAATTTATTGACCCCATAGTCAGCAGAAACCGAGAATTCACGGATATGTGACGAGTAATTTTCAACTCTCTCACTACCATCATAATTAAAGAAACGGTATTTACGGTAGCTGTAGAACAGGCCATTATTTTTAGCCAATAGTTGTTGCGAAAACTCACTATAAACAGGGCAGCTATTATCTGGGCGATCACAGATAGGCTGAACACCTGAGTCAGTAAAATAGTTATTACGAATAAATTTACCTTCACTATCAACTAGCCAAGAGCGGTAGTTTTGGTCAAGATTAAAGTTCATTAAGCCATCTTCATATACATCATAATGAAGATCTATTTGCGGCACGTTATAACCTTGGTAAATAGTCCATTTACCTAATAATTCAGAGCGTTCAAATGTTAAAGAGTTATCTTTAATCATTAACCCAGAAGCTGTACGTGTTGTACTTTCATCTTTAGCATTCAAAGATGCAACAAACTGATAGCCTGCGACAACATCTTTAACCAACCAAAATGCATAATTAAAGCTAAGCTCTTCAGCTTCGCTAGTTACTTGCAGCTGATTGCCAACAATAGTCCAAGTGATCGCAACTGGAGCCTTATCATTATCAACCAGTGTACCTGTACCGCCACTTTGTAAATTAAGTGCAACTGCCTCACTAAAACCATCAAACCGAGAAATGCGGTCTACATACCAAGTGCCATGCAGTTGCTGCTCGTTTACTGTTAAGGTTTTTTCTTTCGCTATTAAAGTTAGGTTGCTAGAGTTCTCGTTGGTATTTACCACTTCAGAGGATGACTCAGCTATTGTTTGGTATTGCTCATAAAACTCCACTGTGCGATTAGCTTCGTTCTCTAACAAAACAGTCATATTCATCGCGACTAGATAATTACACTGTTCTTGCTCGGTACCACTGTCGTCTGATACAAAGCTACATGACTCTTTTACCGGCTCAGTAAGTGAAATTGCAATATCACCACCTTGTTGTTGCCAAGTAAACGATGTATCTAAATTATAAGTACTAAAATAACCAGAACCATCATTATTAAAATTAACCTGAGAAGAGTTATAATTATAATATTTAGGTGCCAACATTACATATTGGCCACTGATCTCACCAATACTCTCATCGACAAGGTCGTCATCTTCTTTGATATCATTCTTAGTGGCTTCAATTAAATCAGCATCTTGGCTATTAACGGTATTAACAAAATTATCTATATCGTCGGCATTTGAAATTAACTCTAAGGTTGATTCAACGCCTTCAGGCAATTCATAGGCTTCATTATCAACAACTATCTTAATTAAAGCGGCTAATCGTAATTTTTCATCAGCATCAACAGCTAGTAAAGCGTTATCAAGTGCCTGTTCATCTTCTATCTCGTCATTATCTCGTTTAATAAGTGCAAACTCTGATGTACTTACGTTAGTAATGTTTACGCCAAAGTTTTCTTCTTTAGTTAGCTCGCCATCTTCACCAGCTTGAGCAACGAGCGTTGCAATCGATTTAAGCTGAGAAATAAACTCCACTTCAGGGTTTATTGCGGTATTTCCTAACGCAACTAAGCGTACAAGCTTATTCGCAAACGAGTCATCCACCTCAATTTCAACACTGTATTTACCATCGCCATCAGCAGTAACGTCAAAAGTTTCATCGCCTATCTGCACTGCAACATTTGAATCTTTAATGGGCTTATCTGTCACAATGCCAGTAATGGTCACTGTAAGTACCTTACGCTTTAATTCAATTGTCACTTGAGCTGATGTTGTTGCTCCTTCGTTATCGGTTACAGTCACCTCAAGCACTAGCTGTGCATCATCTTCAAGTTCAGGAGCAGTAAAACTAATATTTGCGGTGTCACTGCCTGCCAGGGTTACTTCTGGTCCTGACACATGTTGCCAAGCGTAGCTAGCAATACTGCCATCACTATCACTTGCAGTAGCTGAAATTACTAACTCATTACCCTCGGTCACTTCTGTCTCACCAGAAATACTCACTGTAGGGTTATTATTAGAGGTTGGTGGTGCTGTAGTACCATCACTATCACCATCACCGCCGCCGCCACAACCTGCAAGGTGGAGAGAACTAATCAGCAGTGCTGAAGCTCCTAGACTTTTAATTTTATTTGAAGAACTCATTTTATTATCCTTATTTACCTACAATTCAAATCAAGCGCTTACTAAGACGAGCATCAGTGCGTGCTTGATAAATTAGGTGAATTTATTGATAAACGGAGGAGTAAATTTTCAGCGGTACATAAGATACTGAGCTAAGCGATCCTAAAATAAGGAAGTCAGACATCCATATAACGTAACAATTTATTCCATTTCGTGTATCGGTAGATGTGCGTGTTTAAACGCAAATTAGCTGCATTAATGGTAGATGAATACGCTAAAAAACAACGTATTAATTTACGCCTAAAATGAACTCTTATCCGACAAAAACCAAACTTTCAATGGGTTAAAGCGAATATTCACCTTGTAAGGGGATAGATATTTAACTGCCCAATGCAAAGTAGAAGACAACAGGAATAAACAAAAATAGTAGAGGCTGGCCTACTCTCCAGCCTCCACCGAAGGAGAAAAATTAAAATAACGCACTAAATTAGCAAGACGAAAAAAGCCAAGTATTGCAAAAAATAAACAGCCTATATCTAAAAACTGAATAAATAGCATAAGGGAAGACTATAAAAAAGCAGCTCTCATTTACGACCAAATTGTTCTCATATACGACAAAACATTGATATTCAATCAATTAGAAACCTGAAACTCTTTTGCTGTCATACCAAACTTAGCTTTAAATGATTTTGAGAAGTGAGAACGAGACGTAAACCCTACATCTTCTATAACTAAATTAATTTGTCGTCCCTGCTTTAATAACTCAGCCGCTTTGATCAACCTGTAATCACGGATATATTCTGTTGGTGATATGTTTATTAGCACTTTTAATTTCCGCTGAAATTGTCGCTCACTTAAAGCCAGCTCTTTAGCACAGCGCGGCACAGTTAATTGCGTATCTTGGTAATGGTTTGCTAAAAATTCATTCAAATCTGATAATAGCTGCGCATCTTTTGGATCGTGATTGGGCCGGTTAGCAACAATTGTCGGCAACTTATTATAGTTGTTGATTCCTTGGTGATAGGTTTTGATCCAGGCTATCCAGTTGTCAACTTTAATCAATAACTCTGCGCGGTCGAAAGGCTTTGTAATCACATCAAGGGCGTAATGGTTTAACCCTTTTAATTTACTTTCATGATCACCTTTTGCTGTTAAGATAATGGCAGGGATATGACAAGTAACCCGCGACTCATGCAGCGCTTTTAATAACTCAAAACCATCCATTTGGGGCATCATTAAATCAGTTATTAATAAATCTGGTACATGCTTTAACATCAGCTTCATGGCTACATCACCATTTTCAGCCGTTAAAACATTATATTTATGCAGCAATTCAGTTTTTAGATAATGACGTAATTCATCATTGTCTTCCACGATGAGTACGGTTGCAGCATGCTTGCTTTTTGAGGTATGAGTGAGCGCTAATTGCTTAGTACTTTCAACTGATTCCAGTTTCTGTGCAGCAATTAACTTAAACTTAATTGTAAACTGCGTACCTTCACGTAACTTACTTTTTAAATCTATTTGTCCTTGGTATTTATCAACCAGCCTTTTCACAATTGATAAACCTACCCCGCTTCCTTCAACATTGACATTTCCTGTTGCGCGATAAAACAAATCATAGACTTTATCTAGCTCGACTTCAGCTATGCCCCGGCCTGTATCAGTAAGCTCAACTACTGCATATTCTTGATTTGCGAAAATCTTAAATTCAATTTTCCCAACATGAGTATATTTAAACGCGTTACTCAATAGGTTATTAAAAATAGTAATTAAGCCCTCACGACTCGCTTCGATACACAAGGCTTCTTCAATATGATAATCAAACTGTAGGTTTTGCTTCCCCAGCACCTTAAACTGCTCAGCAACTTCTCGGGCGATAGCTGACAGAGAAAGCTGCTTTACTTCATCGTCTCCACTTTCATCAAATCGCGTAAGCGTTAATAATTTATCGACTAACCCTTCCAAACGTTTAGCATTACGTAATATCAAGCTCAGGTCTTCTCGTTTTTGCGTTGAACCCTCATTTGCTAATAATGCTTGGGTTGGGGCAACTAATAAGCTTAACGGGGTTCGCAGCTCATGTGATGCATGAGTAAAAAAGCGCACTTTACTTTCAAGAGTATTACTCAGTGCTACGGCCTGTTTTTCAATTAGTGTTTTTTGTGTTGCTATTTCTTGAGTTCGCAGCGCAATAGAATGCTCTAACGCTTGCTTTTGACTGCGTAAACGACGTGTCCACAAAGTGCTACACAACCAGATAAAACCAACTAATAAAACAAAGTATAAAGCATATGCAACAGGTGTTTGCCACCAAGGAGTTATCACGTGAAAGTTTATTACTAGAGGAGATATGGCTTTTGCACCGGCATTAGACGTGGCTTCAACAACTAACTTGTATTTCCCCGCAGGTAAGTTGGTATATTCAATTGTAATGCTGCTGCCTGCTGCGGATCGCCATTGTTGCTCAAAACCAGTTAAGCGATAACGAAATTTGTTTGTTTTAGGCTCTTGATAATGTAAATAATTAACTCCGACCGAGACCCTTTTTACTGAAAACGGAATAGTTAAATGACGGCTTTTATCAACCTCATAATGCATCCCTAACTCACTACCAATACTATTGCGTAACGGCTGGTCGTCAAAACTTAATTGTGTAAGTGCTAGTTTGCCCGGTAACTGTTTTGTTGTTTGTGCATCTGGCGTAAAAACAGTAAGTCCTTGGGTACCACCAAATATTATTTTGCCTTGACTGGTTTTGTAATATGCGCCTGCATTAAATTCATTCCCTTGTAGGCCGTCTTTAGCTTGAAAGTGTTGCATATTCAGCGTTTCGGTGTTCACTTTTACTAGGCCATTATTAGTACTTAACCAAACATATTGGCCTTGAGAGATAAGCCCGTACACCACCTGATTGGGCAGCCCTTCTTCAATACCTAAATGAATTATTCTATCGGATTGCGCTTTAATAATATTTACACCATTAGAAGTAGCAAGCCACATATCACCGTTATCAAGCAATAAAAATGCGCGCACCGTATTATGGCTGAGACCTTCACCCTGCGATGATTTACTAAAATGAGTAACATTTTCAGAGCGCATATTAAATTTATACGCGCCACTGCCGTCTGTAGCAATCCACAGGTTACCATCTGAGTCCTGGTACAAACTAGTAACTCGAGGAGCGTCGATGAATAGATTACTGCCTTGTTGAGGCTTGGCGTAGCTAATAAAAGCGTTTAACTCTCTATCAAATCTAAACAACCCACCGCCATTGGTTCCTACCCATACTTGATCATGGTTATCAACTAACAGACTATAAATGCTGTTTTCACTCAAGCCATGATCACCATCATTAGCATTATACCTAATGAGCTCGCCTTGTTTGGTGATCACGTTTATGCCGTCAGCCCACGTACCTATCCACGTATTACCAAGCTTATCTTGTGTTATCGCTTTAATTGCATTACTCGATAATGCCAACGCAGATGACTGTGTACCTAAATGCTGTAATCGATTAAATTGCTCATCAAGTATGTCAATACCGCCACCCCAGCTTCCATACCACAGCCGCTTCTGCGGGTCCTCAAACAGTGCCCATGAATCATTACTTGATAATGGTTCTGGCTTTTTTAACTTTGTAAAATTTAAAGAAGCTGGATCTAGCTTATTAATACCATTTGCAGTACCAAACCACATAATGCCAGTTTGGTCCTTAAATACGCTATACACTCTATTATGAGCTAAGCTATATCTGTCAAACGGGTCATGTTTTAAATGAGTAAAATGCTGTTGTGATTTATCATAAATACTCAC
Source organism: Pseudoalteromonas mucoides (assembly GCF_049257175.1). NCBI lineage: Bacteria > Pseudomonadati > Pseudomonadota > Gammaproteobacteria > Alteromonadales > Pseudoalteromonadaceae > Pseudoalteromonas > Pseudoalteromonas mucoides. Next base: position 96,398 of record NZ_JBMMUC010000006.1, on the reverse strand, counting down.
ACCACCACCACGAGTGGCAAACCAAACCCGCCCAGCATCATCAAACTCGATATCCCGCACTTGGTTGCTAGAGATCGAGTGGGAATCATTCGGATCATGGCGCCAGTTTAGGTATGTGCTATCGGCTACATTAATCCTGTAAACACCTCCTCCTTGTGTAGCCAGCCAGACATTGGAATCGTTATCCTCCTTAATCGAAAAAATACTCGGATGTATTTCATGCCCATTAAACACATCTTGTAGGTAATTATTGGCAAGTTGATTTGTTTGCAAATCATAATGAAAAAGTCCACGGCCATGAGTGCCAATCCATAAAACATTATTAATTAATGTGAGTGCGTAAACTGGCTTTTTTAACTGCTCTGCAACTGTTTCAACTTTTTCAGACTCACGGCTTATTCGATATACAACCCCATCAAATGTGCCAACAAATAGCCAATCTTTAAATGGCAATACAGAGGTAATACGCTTATTTTTTAAAAATGGTGCAGTAAACTCATAGTTATAGAGATTAAGTTGATTCACCCCACCATGACGTGTGCCAATATATAGAGTGTTTTGATTATCTAAAGAAAGGGGATAAATATAATTATTAGTTAAAGAGTTAGTATTTTTTACAGATGTCTTAAAAACGTCAAAACGGTTGCCATCGAACCGATTAAGGCCATCTTGCGTGGCAAACCACATAAAGCCGAGTTCATCTTGCTCTATGTTAAATACCACACTTTGTGACAAGCCCTCTTCGATACTGTAATGTTTAAACGCCGCAAAAACATTTGCAACCTGAAATAAACATAGAAAACTAGCCAATATCCATAGCTTAACCTGCATTTACTACTCTTTAATCTTTTTATTCTTAGAATAAAGAATAGACGAAAGCAAAAATTAACACACGTAATTAGTTGGTTGTACCTGTTAATTTTTTATTAACTCACATTTAAGTTAAACGTCTTTCTTTATATAGCTGCGCATAACGTATAATTAGGCTCACGCCGCGTAGTAACATAAAGCTAGTCATCGCTAACCATAGACCGTGATTTTGCCACTCGTTGAATATCAAAAACACACCGAAAAAGCCAACTCCAGCCGAGATAATCATGGTATTTCTCATATCTTTTGCGCGCGTTAAACCTACAAATATACCGTCAAATAAAAAGCAACTCATTGCTGCAATTGGCAATATAATTAACCAAGGAAGATACGTATTGGCGGCGATGATAACGTCAGGGACATCAGTTAATAAAGTAATGATTTGCGACCCCAGTAAAGCAAAGAACACACTATAGGCAAATGCAAAAATGCCCCCCCAAAACAAGCTGACCTTCACCCACAAATGTATTTTACGCGCACTATTTTGCCCTTTAGCATGACCCACTTTAGCCTCACTTGCGTAAGCTATGCCATCTAATGCAAAACTCACTAACATTAAAAAGTTCAGCAAAACAGCATTTGCTGCAAGGGTGACCTCTCCAATGCGCGCACCGTAAAAAGTCATAAAGCTAAAGCAAAGCTGCAAGATGAGTGAGCGAATAAAAATATCACGATTCAAACTCATTAAATCCAGCATTTTTCCAGCACTGAACCAGCGTTCAATAAATAGAGGCACGGCCATTTTTTTTGCTAACTTAAACACCAAACAAACCGCAAATAGCAGTGCTGTATAATCTGCAATAACAGATGCCCAAGCTGCGCCTGCAACTTGCCAATCTAAAAAGACCACAAAATAGACATCTAATACAATATTTGTAATATTGGTTACTAATAATAAGTAAAATGGCCCTCGCCCGTAATGCACGCCGAGCATCCACGCTAATAACACTAGGTTACATAATGCGGCTGGGGCGCTGAATATTCGAATATCAAAATAACTGTAAGCTTGCTGTAAAACCTCGCTATTTGAACCCGACAGATAGGCAATAGCTTCCTTAATAAAGGGTGATAAAGCTAATAACGAGAAAGCGACAATTAATGCCAATACTAAGCTACGTTTTAATAAACCCGCTAATAAAACTAAATCTTGCTTACCATATGCTTGCGCGACCAGCCCTGTGGTACTCATGCGTAAAAAGCCAGCGAGCCAAAATAATAACGAAATTACTGAGGCTCCCAATGCAATCCCAGCTAGATAATGCGCACTACCAAGGTGACCAATTACCGCAGTATCAACAATTCCTAACAATGGCACGGTTATATTTGATAGTATCATCGGACCCGCTAACAACAGCAAGCTTTGATGGTGTGCCTTATGACGTTTAAGAAATTGTTTCACTATGTTTTTCCAATCCTATTTTGGTTATCTTTACCTGCCAAAAGTGCAGTTATTTTACAATACCATCATGTTAGCGAAACGCTACCAGCGGTAACAAGCATCAGTGCTAATACTTTTACTGAACACCTCAATTACTTACAGCAACATGATTTTAAAGTAATACCTCTCAATGAGCTATTAACGGCGCTACAAGCCGGGCGAAGTTTACCAGATAAAACAGTATCGATTACATTCGATGATGGTTATAACAACAACTATGAACAAGCTGCTCCTATACTTGAGAAGTTTAATTTTCCTTATACTATTTTTGTTAACCCTAAACTCATTGATGAAGGAAAAAGCTATGTTATGGGTTGGGATAAATTAAGAGAGCTTGCTAAAAAAGGAGCACTGATCAGCAATCATAGTGCTCAGCATGATTATTTACACAAAAAATATCACGACGAAAGTGATGCTCAATGGCAAACACGTATCAAACAAGATATTTTATCGTCACAGCAACGAATAAAAGAAGAAACTGGCCATGATTACAAATACCTAGCATACCCTTATGGTGAGTTTAACAATAAACTACAGACATTAGTAAAAGAGATTGGCTTTATCGGTATTGGTCAACACTCTGGGGCGCTTGATGCAAATGCCGATTTTACCCGCCTACCTCGCTTTCCTGCATCCGGCTTCTACAGTAAACTAGAAACCTTGATAACGAAATTAAACTCACGCGCCTTTTCAATCAAAGAGCTGGCTTACAGCGACAGTGTTACAAACCAAAACCCACCACAAATTAGTATTACATTTAATATGGGGGGTTTTCACAAGAGCCAGCTGGCTTGCTATGTCTCAGGAGTTGGGCAAGCAGAGTTAAACTGGACAAGCGATGATACTGTCGTTGTTAATTCTTCAAAAAAGCTTAGCCAAGGACGTTCTCGGTTTAACTGCACCGCGCCATCTAAAACGCACAAAGGCAGTTATTATTGGTTCTCACAACCTTGGGTAATTGTTAAATAATATCTTAATATCAAGTTTTTTGCGCACGCTGCAATAATTTATGTGCCACTTTATCTAGTGGCACAATATCTGTTGCAGCATTTAATTCTATAGCAGCTTTTGGCATACCCCACACAACTGAGGTTAATTCATCTTGTGCTAGGGTATACGCGCCTTGCTGCTTTAACGCCAACAACCCTTTCGCCCCATCACTTCCCATACCTGTTAATAATGCCGCGACGGTATTTTCGGGGCATACATTAACTAATGAATTAAATAAACGATCCACCGCAGGGCGGTGACGATTAACCGGTGGAGATTCATCTAAAGCACAAAACAAATTTCCCCCTTTTTTTATCACGCTTAAGTGTTTATCACCTGGTGCTATATACGCAGTGCCTGACGTTAATTTATCACCGTGCTCAGCTTCTTTAACATTAATTAGACAGGTTCGATTCATTCGCTGAGCAAACGAATAACTAAATACCGCGGGAATATGTTGGGTAATAACAATTGGAGGGCAGTTTTTTGGCATCCTTAATAACACTTCCTTGATAGCTTCAGTCCCACCAGTAGATGCACCGATAGCTACCAAGGCTTTTAAATCAAACTCAGAAATACTAACAACATCCTGAGGTTTATCTTGACTCATCTTAAACGAACGTACCCGGGCAGACGCAGCAGTGCGGACTTTTTGCTGTACGAACTGAGCATATTGGACAAATTGCTGTGATACGTTAACTGTCGGTTTAGCAATAAAATCCACAGCCCCGAGCTCTAGAGCTTCTAATGTAACCGGCGAGCCTTTTTTCGTGAGCGTTGAAATCATCACCACTGGCATTGGCCGCAATCGCATTAAGTTTTTTAAAAAACTGATCCCATCCATTTTCGGCATTTCAATATCAAGTGTAATAACATCTGGGTTCAATTGTTTAATCATTTCACGTGCTTGGTAAGGATCTTCTGCGCAACCGACAACCATTAAATCCTTGGCTTGACTCAACACTTCAGTCAGCAGGCGTCTGATCAAAGGCGAATCATCAATAACTAACACTTTGATCATAGTTCCTCCTAAAATAGCTCTATATCCGTTTGGGAATCTTGTTTTTCGATATCATGCAGATAACGTATTTCACGTTTTTCAAGGGCATCACTATGCATTTCACGTAACTTTTTCACTTGTGCCTTGCCCGTTTGCGGATTAAATAACACCTTTCTTGGCCAAGGCCCGCCAACATCATGCGACACAAGCTCAAGCCCTTCTTCTTGTACATATGCGTAAGCAAAGCGAATATTTCCTAAGCCAATATCCGTCATAGAACGAATTATTTTCCCGCCACCAAACAACTTTATTTTTAAGTTTTGCCGAGACGCGCCATTTTTTATAACCTCGTTAATTAAGAATTCCATCGCCCAATTACCATAACGACAATTTAAACTGTGAGCGCCGGTAAACTCAGTCCCTTTTTCCATGGGTAACATAAAATGGTTCATTCCTCCGATGCCTAAGCGATCATCATAAATACATGCAGCAATACACGAACCAAGTACCGTTGTAATTAATTCATCATTCTTAGATACGTAAAACTCGCCCGGTAAAACTTTAGCTATCATATGCTGCTTCCCAGCATCCCAAAACCGCTTAACATGTTCAAAACCAGGTAATACAGGTTTAAAGCTTTGCTTCATGCATCTCCTTTTGATAAATCGTTCTCCCTAAGTTTTTAAACTCCGTATGTTCTTTCCCCATGCTTTCAGAGTGGCCTAAAAATAAATGCCCACAGGGCGCCAAAATAGTGCAATACCGCTGGAAAAGCTGATCTTTGGTTTCTTTATCAAAATAGATAACAACATTACGGCAAAAAATTACATCAAAAGGCCCCTTCATTGGCCACTCTTGGAGTAAGTTCAATCGCTTAAAATATATTTTTTCCTGTAGTTCAGGCTTTACTTTAAAGAGTTCCCCATTTTTACTTTTTAAAAACCAACGTTGCAAATGATGCTGCCCAAGACCATTCACATTCGCTGCTGTGTAACTTCCTGACTGCGCTTTTGCAAGTACATTAGAATCTAAATCTGTGGCGAGTATCTTCACATCCCAATTAATTGGAAATAACTCATTTAATATCATGGCCAAGGTATAAGGTTCTTCACCACTCGAACACCCAGCAGACCACACTCTTACTCGTTTTGTCTGTTTATTAGCTTGTAACAACGCAGGAACAATGTGCGATTTTAAATATTCAAAATGGTGAGCTTCTCGAAAAAAAGATGTTAGATTTGTAGTAATCGCATTTATAAAATCACTAAACTCTTGCTCTTTATGAGTGTCTAAATAATCTAGATACTGTTTGAAGTTGGCTAACCGCAGAGTACGAATACGCCTTGCAAGACGAGAATAAACCATTTCGCGCTTGTGCTCTCCAAGTACGATGCCACATGCGCCATAAACCAGTGATGCAATTTTTTTAAAATCATTATCCGTTAGTAAAAACTCTTTCATTGCGCGCACTCGACATGCCAAAAATGTTAAAACAAAGAGATCGGCAGCTCAAAACCTATGGAGCTGCCCTTAAGCTTTAGCTAAAACTCTTCCCATTCATCGGAAGAGTCAGCAAAGTCGTTACCGCGAGGAGCGCTGCGAATATTTTGACTAGCTCGTGTTGGTGTTTTTGCGGTTGGCGTTGACTCAATTAAACCGGGTATTTCTTGCTGACTGAGTGAGAAAAAGTTCAGCAGCCTACGCATATCATTCGCCTGCTCCGACATAGATTCACCAGCAGCAGACGCTTGCTCAACTAACGCGGCATTTTGCTGAGTCATCTCATCCATTTGCGAAATAGCTTTATTTACCTGTTCGATTCCTGCACTTTGCTCTTCAGAGGCTTCTGTGATGTCAGAAATCATCTCTGTCACTTTTTGCACTGAACTGACAATATCTTGCAACGTTGCACCGGACTCATTCACTAATAGCGTACCGTCTTCCACTTTCCCAACGCTATCTCTTATTAACTCTTTAATTTCTTTTGCGGCACCAGCAGAACGTTGTGCGAGGTTACGGACTTCCCCCGCTACAACAGCAAAACCACGCCCTTGCTCTCCTGCTCGGGCTGCTTCAACTGCGGCATTGAGCGCAAGCAGATTTGTTTGAAATGCGATCTCATCAATAACACTAATAATGTCAGCGATCTTCTTACTTGCTTCATTGATAGCTGACATACTAACAACCGCTCGGTTTACAACTTCCCCACCCTGCATCGCTTTGTCGCGAGTTTCTACTGCTAAACTGTTCGCTACCTTTGCATTGTCAGCATTTTGTCGCACAGTGCTGGTCATTTCTTCCATACTCGAAGCGGTTTCCTCTAATGACGATGCTTGTTCTTCAGTACGCTGACTTAAATCGGCATTACCTTGTGAGATCTCCTCTGCACCACTGGCAACCATAGTCGCCGAAGAGTTAATCCGATTAATCACTTCTGTGAGCTTATCTGCTGTTGCATTAGCGTCTGTTTTTAGTTTATCAAATGAGCCTTGATATTCTTTCTCAATCCGAATAGATAAATCACCATTAGCCATAGCATCAAGCATAGTTCCAGTATCAGCTACTGCATCATCAACAATACTGACTAAACTATTTAAGCCTTTCGCTAGACGAAGATAAAAGCCCTCTTTGCCAGCTTCATTTACACGAGTCTTCAGCTCACCTTTACCTGCTGCACTAACCAAATCAGCCATTTCTTTTTCAATCGCGACTTCATCGGTGCGATCTTCCCACTCAACAACTGTACCAATGCGCTCTTTTTCAGGTGTGAATATTGGGTTAGCAACAAGACCAAAAGTTCGCCCACCTACATTAATTTCAGTACTGTATATATTCGTTAATTTACTTAGTAAATGTTGCTGGTGTGCTGGGTTTTTATGAAATACATCAATATTTTGCCCTAGCAACTTACTGCTATTAAAATTAGGCAAATCTTTACGAATATCGGCTTCAGCTGCCGTCATCATATTTAGTACCGATTCATTCATATAAATAATGTCATTATCTGCATTTGCAATCATCGTATTCGTTGCAACACGATCCAATGCTCGACGTACTCGCAGGTTTTCTTCAGCTTCTCGCTTTTCTTCTTCTGCTTTATTAACACTATCAGTAATGTCTTGCCACTCAACAATTGTGCCTAAACGTTCACCGTCACGACTCAGCCAAGGTGTTGCGATTAAACTAAAAATAAGACCAGCCAAACGTAATGTAGCTTTATAAGGGTCATTCAAACTCGCTAATAACTGACGCTGATGCGCTGGTTGCTTATGAAAATCATCAACGCAGGTGCCTATTAAGTTTTCAACAGCAAAGCTAGGTAGTACTGTTTGAAGTTGGCTTTCACGTGCTTGCAGCATTTGCTTAACTTGCTCGTTAACGAAAATTATTTTTAAGTCGTTATCAGCAATCATCACATTTGCTTGGCACACTTCAAGGGCATTTGCGAGATTAGCAATACGTATTGCTTCTTCCGTTGCCGATTTTTGTTCACTAATATCGGTGGCAAATTTCACAACTTTTATAACCTGACCTTGTGAATCAATAACAGGGTTATACGTTGCTTGAATCCATATTTCTTTGCCATTATTTCCAATGCGCTTAAATTCATTAGAAATGAATTCACCTCCTTTTAAGCGCTGCCAAAATTGCTGATATTCACTACTAGCCACTTCATCCGGTTCGACAAACATAGAATGATGTTGGCCTTGAATATCTGCCAAGCCATAGTCCACAACATTTAAAAAATTATTATTTGCTGTTAGAATTCTTCCACTTGGCTCAAACTCAATAACAGCTAACGATTTATTCAACGCAGTTAGAACTAAATCACTCTGTGATTTGCTCCGTTGAGAATTACTAAACCACCCCATGTCCATCACCTTCTATATAAGTTTTTATTAGCTCGATTAACAGATACTCATATATCCATTGCTTTTTTTAGGTCGAGTAATGCAACCATTTTTTCCCCAACGTTTACTAATCCAGCAACAAACTCCGAGTTATCTGATTCTGTAAATGAAGGCACCATCTTCGCATCTTGCTCCATAATGCTATAAACGTCAGACACAGCATCTACCGCCATGCCCATTATTTTACTTTGTTGTGCGCACTCGACTTTCACGACAATAACCACAGTTAAACCACCATACTCGATGTAGGGTAAGCCAAATCTCAGCCGCAAATCTAAAATAGGTACTATAGTTCCACGTAAATTAATCACACCTTTTACATAGTCGGGTGCATTTGGTATTGCGGTGATCTCTTCCCAGCTACGGATTTCTTGCACTGTTAAAATATCAACGCCATACTCTTCCTCGGCCATAATAAAGGTAAGGAACTGTTTTACGCCCTGGACGTTTTCAAGCACTAGATTATGGTCTAACTCACTACTCAGTGTGCTCATGACGCCTCCAAATTAGCTTGTGACTCAACAATTAACTCTTGGCTGCCTGGCTTTCTTAATCCGGATAATTTGATCAACCCGCTAATATCAACAATAAGCGATACGCGACCATCACCCAATATGGTTGCTCCTGAAACACCATCTACTTTTTGATAGTTTGCTTCTAAGCTTTTAATCACGACTTGTTGTTGCGATAGTAAATCATCAACCAATAAGCCTATTTTCTGATTGTCACTTTCAACCACAACCAATAAGGTTTTATCCAAAGTTTCAATTGCATCTTGATGATTAAATATCTGATATAGCCGTAGAATTGGAATGTACTCATCGCGTAACCGTAATACATCTAGATCTTTGCCTACACGGCTCACTTTAGTGATATCAATTTGTAATGATTCAACGATAGAAATTAACGGAATAATATAAGTATGCTTAGCCACTCGAACTAGCTGACCGTCTAGAATTGCCAACGTGAGCGGTAGCCTAATAGTAAAAGTCGAACCAACCCCGGATGCAGAAGTCACTTCAACAGAACCATTTAAAGATTGAATGTTACGCCTTACTACATCCATACCGACTCCGCGGCCTGAAAGGTCACTCACTTCATCTGCTGTAGAAAAGCCGGGCATAAAAATGAGCTCGTTTATTTCATTATCTGATAACTCATCAGTTTCATTGATGAGCCTATTTGTAATGGCTTTTTGTTTTATTTTTTGAGTATTAAGACCTTGCCCATCATCCATAATCTCGATGACTATATTGCCACCTTGATGAAAAGCGTTAAGCGTCACAATACCCACAGGGTCTTTACCTGAGGCAATACGCTGTTCAACTGTTTCTAACCCATGATCTAAAGAATTTCTAACCAAGTGCACCAAAGGATCTGATATTTTTTCCATCACAGTTTTATCAAGCTCTGTCTGCTCACCGATAAGCTTTAGCTCTACTTGCTTGTTTAACTTTTGCGATATATCTCTAACTAGTCGCGGAAACCGGCTAAACACAAAACTAATTGGTAACATTCTGATACGCATCACATTTTCTTGTAAGTCACGAGTATTGTGTGCAAGTTGCGCGAGCCCTTCTTGTAGCGACGTTAATGTTGCCTCAGTAATTTCTTGCTCACCTAATTGACTTAACATCGCTTGCGTGATCACAAGCTCGCCAACCATGTTTATTAATGAATCTACTTTATCAATACCCACTCTGATTGAGGTTGACTCCACAGCTGTAGCAGGCGCTGAGACCTTAGCATTAATCGCGGCTTTTACTTCTGGGGCAGTGTTTTTTGATACTGAAGTGTTAACTTTAGAAGACTCAATGGTTTGAGCTTCTTTTGATTGTTTAGGCTGTTCATCATCTGAAAATAATCCACCACACAGAGCAATGGTTATATCTGCATCATCTTCAACCCATTCAAAAATTTCAGAGATGGCATGCTCTGGTTTATCAGTGTTTAAAAAAAACCGCCAAGATAAAAAGCAGTCGTCTGCGCTTAAATCTGTTATGTCTGGAATTTCATTGTGAAATGCCTGAATTTCTAAATCACCAAGTTCGGCCAATTCACTAATCATGTACAGCGGCTCATTGCCGGTTTTGAATAGGTGATGATGAGGTTTAAAATCAATCTGGTAGGTGTTAACCTCAGCCGCTTGATCAACAATTTCACTAGGCTGTGATTGGCTGTTCTCCAGCGCTAAAATTTCTTCAAATTGTTTTCTCAGCTCAATTGATTCGCTCAAGTCTAGCGCTTGCTCTGCTTGTAAAGCACTCAGCAGAGCTCTTAAACAATCTACAGATTTTAGTAATAAATTTACAAGCTCTGTCGTTAAAGTACGCTTACCCTCACGAACCTCATCTAACAGCGTTTCTAATACATGCGTAAACTCAGCAACTGAATCAAAACCAAAGGTGCCACTGCCCCCCTTAATTGAATGTGCAGCACGAAATATTGTATTAATTGTTTCTGAGTCTTCTTCACCAGGCACCAAATTAAGCAGTTCAGCTTCCATGGCATCCAAGCCTTCAAAGCTTTCAAAGCTTTCTTCGAAGAAAACTTCAAAAAACTGACTTAAATCTATACTCATGCCTCGCTCCCTAAATTAGCGAATCACTTTTTTTAAAACCGCTAATAATTGATCAGGGTTAAAAGGTTTAACTATCCAGCCTGTTGCTCCAGCTGCCTTACCTTCCACTTTTTTGTCCATGCCTGATTCAGTAGTCAGCATTAATAAGGGTGTAAACTTATAATTGGGTAAATTGCGCAGCTCTCTAATTAAAGTAATACCGTCCATAACAGGCATATTTACATCCGAGATCACAGCGTCAAAACCCTGTTGCTTAGCTATATTCAACGCCTCACTGCCATCCTTTGCTTCGGTTACATCAAAGCCAGCTTTTTTTAATGTAAAGCCCACCATTTGACGCATCGACGCAGAATCATCTACAGCTAAAATTCTTTTCATATACACCTCTTAATTTTCATTATCGAGTATTAAATATTCATTTAAACCTAATTGATTGATGGCGTTCTTTAATGGCTCACTCTGTCCAATCCAAATTATTTTATGATGCACAGACAGTAAGTGTTTTTGTAAAGCACACAGTAGTTGAATGGACGCAGTATCAGCACGTGATACATCGCTGATGTCTAGGCAAACATCGTCATTAGTACTTAGCTCATTTAGCAAGTCTTGATGTAAAAATTCGACTTTGGTGATTGCTAACTCTTCAGGAAGCTTCAACATACTTTCATCACTTTGCGTAATTTACCAATTCATAACAAAAGCTTAGACTGAGTTGTGAAAAATGCCATATATGCATCGAAAAAAGAGGAAATTATTTATAGAGGGGGAAATAAAAGTAAAAAAAGAGGCCAACGCTTCCAAAAACAATCGAAAATATACTTAGTCTGCACTCTGCTTAAAGGGTTCTATAGGTATTGATTTTAAAAATAAATACTAATAATCCCCTCTAGCTAGAAACTAATTCATTATCCAGAGTTTTGGTTACTCATTAATAGCAATTTATTGATAGTAGTCAGCTATCAATTTAAATTCACTAATTAATGATTTAGCATTAATTAATGGAACACTACCTTGTTTAAACTCAGGTTTAAATATTGCCCTTACAGCCCCACGTGAATCAACCATAGCAACAGAAGCGCTGTGATCAACAGCGTACTCTTGCTCATCACTGTCACTAATGGCATAAATTAAGCCGAGCTCACGCACGAGTGGAAATAAGTCCTTATGCTCACCTGAAACGGCTAAAAAATCAGGGTTAAAATAATCAATGTAGGCTTTGCGTTTATCTGCTGTATCACGCTTGGGATCCACTGATAAAAACCAAATTTGTAACGGGTATTGCTCATTAAGTGCTTTATGCACGGCATTTAATTTTGCCAGCGTTAACGGGCAAATATCAGGACAACTGGTATAACCTAAAAACACTAAGTTCCATTGCCCTGCAAAAGCCGCTTTCGTCACTTTATTTTTGTGTTGATCAAGCAATGCAAAATCACTAAGAGGTTTTGCTTGTTCATATACCAAAGCCTCGACATTCGGTTTACTGTCGTCGCTGCATGAAGCTAACAACATCACACTTAAAATCACAACAATGCACGTACTTAGCTTCATAGCTAATACCTTCATAAAATAAGCCATTTATCAATAAATAAGGCGATAAAGAGTACCATTAAATGAATAATTGAAAAACGAAATAAATCCATCGCCGTGTCATCCACCGGCGCTATTTTTAGTTTTATGGCTTTATAAATAAACACCGCATTTAGCACACATGCAGCAACTAAATATATTAAACCCGACATACCGATTAAATAAGGCAGTATGCACACCAAAGCAAGTAAAACAGAATAGGCAATCACGCATGTTTTACAAAAATCGATACCATGTGTCACAGGTAGCATTGGGATTTTTGCTCGCTCATAATCACTTTTACGGGCAATGGCTAATGCCCAAAAGTGTGGCGGGGTCCAAGTAAATATAATCATCACTAATAACCAAGGTGCAGCGGCCATTTGCCCTGTTTCAGATACCCAGCCCAGTAAAGGTGGCATCGCTCCAGCTAGCCCGCCTATAACAATGTTCTGTGGTGTAGCGCGCTTTAAAAATGAGGTATAAATAAAGGCATATCCCACTAAAGCAAATAGCGTTAATATTGCGGTAAGGGTATTTGCCCAAATTACCAACATTGCAAAACCACTTACACCAATAACACTGGCAAAACTTAAGGCATGAAACTTTGATAAGCGCCCTTTTGCCACAGGTCGATGCCTAGTACGAGCCATTTTACTGTCAATTTCACTATCAACCACATGATTTATTACCGCCGCTGCTGCCGACAGTAAACCTATGCCTAATAAACTTATAAATTGTACACCAACACCGCGCCCAACATCGGGGGCTAGCGCTAAACCAACCCATGCAGTTAACACCAGCATTGCAACCACTTTAAATTTACTAATCGCTAAGTAGTCTTTAAATAGCTCTGTCAGTTGATGTGGTGCATCTTTTGTTATTGCTAATAAATGTGCCATAACAGCCTCCTAGGTACGGGCTTTTAAATAAAAGCATAAACGAACGAGTGTAATTAACAGTATGGCTGCCATTAAATTATGTGCCAGTGCTACACCCAAAGGAAAATGCCAATGCACTACTGCAAGGCCTAATGCTATTTGACAAAACAAAGCAACGAGCACGGATACACAGCAATGTTTAATTTTTGTAGAAATCGCATGACTATATATACGCCACATAATCAACGCGAGCACTACACAGGTAACCAGTGCCCAAATCCTGTGGAGTAAATGAATCGACATTCTCGCTTGTTGTGAAAGCACGCCATATTCATACGTACTGTGCTCCATAGGTAACTGAAACACACTACTCAGTGAAAATGGCTGACCATAGCTACAAAGCGGTAAACCATTGCAATGAGGTGCTGCATAATTGGCGGCAAGCCAACCACCCAGCGCTATTTGTAATATTAGTACTACTAACGCAACTAAGCTTAATTTAAAGTGGCGCCTCGCAGGAGCATCTTCTCCATCAATTGGTTTAGAGGTTAGCCGTAAGTACAGTAGCGCCACTAGCGACAAAATACTAAAACCGCCCAACAAATGCCCCATCACGATTAAGGGCTGCAAATTCATGGTGACCGTCCACATCCCAAGTGCAGCTTGAAAGATGACTAATATGAGCAATAGTAACGGCAACCCCACAGGCATAGTCGGCTGCTTGCGCTTAATAAACGCCACAATAAATAGCGCTAAAATTAATACCCCTAACGTGCCAGCAAAATAGCGATGAATCATTTCTTTCCATGCTTTTGCTGTTTCGAACATCATATCTGGGTAAGTTTGCTCAACCAACGCAAGATCAGCAGCATGCTTTGGTACCGTTAAAAAGCCGTAACATCCGGGCCAGTCTGGGCAGCCTAACCCCGCATCACTCAAACGCGTGTATGCACCAAGTCCAACCACTAAAATAGATAAAAAGAAGGTCACGACCACTAAATATTTATAGTTTTTATACATAATCAGCCCCTTAGATAAAATTAGCTTGAGCGTGAATAGTTAAGTAATTTTTTTAAATCTTTTAATAACCCTTTTTGCACCAATCGATTTTGCTGCGGCTCTTGCTGATAGGGGTATTGCAAAACCACCAATCCCATATGATCTATTAAATACAAACTCGCAGGCTCCAGCTCAGCCATTGGAGCTAATTGTCGCCACGTTGAATCTTGCTTTTGGGGTGTGCCTAAAATAACCATATCGACTTTGCCTTGATTTTTACCCAATGCTACATACAGATTATCGAGTGCGTGTAATTGCTCTGCACATGCTTGTTGGCACTGTTGAGGATGGTTTAAAGCAATCGTCCACTGTTTATGCTCTGAGCTTTGCCAGTTTTTAAGTTTTATTTCTGTGCTTAAGAACGTGCCATTATTTGTTGCAGCTGAAGGTATCCATTCCAGTTTTAGTGCTAAATAGGCCAACACCAAAGGCACCAAGCAGCAGCCGATAAAAATAATCAGGGGTTTGTTTTTCATTTTAATTCCTTCTTTTACTAGCAACGATGGCAACCACGACACAAGACAGACCAATTAATAGCCATTGAACTGCATAGCCATAATGCTTTTGCGGGCTCATTACGACAGCTTGGTAATGCGGTATACCAAAAGCATCACCAACACCTTGGCGATAAGCAATAAAATCGACTAAGGGCTGCTTTACATGTTTCTCAAATAGCGCTAAGTCGATATTTTGTACGCGTTTGGGCCAATCACTTTTGTGTTTTTGGTGCTCTGAGCTATCTAAAGTAAAGCCACTGAGCTTGCCTTGTTTTAGCTGAACCTTAATATCGATAGCACCACGAGGTAACGTAACTGACGGTAATTGCTGACGAGAGGCTGGCGCTTTAATCCAGCCAAAATTAACTAATATCGGCGTTTGACTATGTGTAGGTTTAAATAATGCTAAAACATCATAACCAACCTGCCCTTGCACGACTTGGTTATCTAATAACCAATAATGCACCGTGTTTACAGTGCCAGTTAAACTGGCTTGAATACCAGTTTTATTCCACTCACTGGGCAACGCCAATACTTGCTGCCACGGCATAACCCCTTTAGATTGCACCTTCGCTATATGCGACAATTGCAAGCTCTTCGCTTGACCTCGCTGTATTTGCCAATAACCTAAACGTAAGCACACCAATACCACAACTATCACCACGCAAATGATGAAAATTGAGCTAAGCTTTTGTTTACGCCATAAAATTAGCTGCATAAAGGTGAACCCAGTGATTATTAAAATTATTATCGTACTGTTGTTATTATTTATACTTATTAACTTATTTAGAGCTTTATTTATAATGGTCTCTGGTCGAGACAATGGGCGGCCAATGTCACACTATTTAGGCCGCCGCGTGATGTTCTCTGTCATCGTACTTGTTGTTGTCATTGCTGCGTTTAAACTTGGCTATATCTACCCCAATGCCAATCCTACAACACATATACAAACACAAATAAACATAGCCAAACCACATCAACAAAATGCCAATACCAAGCAGCCGCTTGAAAAGCAAAATGTTTATCTGGGCTAAAGTGACCTTTTAATATTCTGAAAAACACCACCAACAAAATAATCGTGCCGAGCGTTACGTGCATACCGTGAAAACCGGTCAACAAGAAAAACGTGTTACCGTATACACCAGCGTCTAAGGTGAGGCCCAGATCATTGTAGGCATGGATATACTCTTCAACTTGCAGCCCTAAAAAAACAATGCCAAGTAAAATAGTGAATCCTAAAAAGGCTTTAAGTGGGCCGCGCTTATTATTCTCCATCGCGACATGGGCAAAATGTAGAGTCACTGATGAAATCAGCAAGATAACGGTATTTATTAATGGCAAACCTTGCCAGCCCATAGCTTGTGTAGTGCCACCACCAGGGGTTGTTACTAATGGCCACATAGCTTCAAATGTTGGCCATAACACTTCGTTGGTCATGGCGTTATTGCCAGCGCCGCCAAGCCAAGGTACTGAGATCATTCGCGCGTAAAATAAAGCACCAAAGAAGGCCATAAAAAACATCACTTCAGAGAAAATAAACCAGCTCATACCTTGGCGAAATGATCGATCCATTTGCGCTGAATACAAACCTTGGTGCGACTCATCAATCACATTTTTAAACCAGCTAAATAGCATATAAAGCAAAATAGCGATGCCGGCATAAAGTATATATTGACCAGAGCCGCCTTCTGAGTTTACTTGCATCACAGTCAGTGCTGCGCCAACAGCAATTAAAAATAACGCCACAGCACCTACAATGGGCCACGGACTTTGTGCGGGTACATAATATTTATCGTAATTTTGATTCATTTCACTTGCTCCTAATTACTAGCCACTAACTGGCTACTAATATCAAACACGGTATATGACAAAGTGAGCTCTTCTACGTCATCGGGTAGCGCGGTATCAACATAAAAAAGCAATGTAAACTCCACTTCTTCACCTGCTTTTAGTGGTTGCTGATCAAAACAAAAGCAGGCCATTTTATGTAAATATTTGGCGGCCTTCCCAGGCGATACCGAAGGCACCGCTTGCATGACTTTGTCTTCATTACTGAGGTTCTTTGCTTTAAACAATACTTCGCGCATTGCACCGGGTTTAACGACCACGCTGTATTGCTGTGATTGCACCTCAAATGGCGCACCACTTTGTGCATGAGTGGTAAAGCTAACATCGACTTGGCGTGACTCAACAACCTGTGTACTTTGCTTCGCTTGCTCAAGAGAAGGCTTACCATTAAGCCCGGTGATATCGCAAAAAACATCGTATAAAGGCACCAAAGCAAACGCGAAGGCAAACATACCAAGGCATATTAAAACTAAGCGCTTAAGCAAAGGTGCGTGATTCATTACTTGATCTTCGGTGGTGTATCAAAGGTATGATAAGGCGCAGGAGAATCGACTTCCCACTCTAGCCCTTGCGCTCCATCCCACACCTTAGCCGGTACTTTGTCACCGCCTCTGGCACATTTAAAAACCACCACAACAAACAACAGTTGTGACAAGCCAAAGGCAAACCCGCCAATACTAATAATTGCGTTAAAGTCGGCAAATTGCAGCGCGTAATCGGGGATCCTGCGTGGCATACCTGCAAGACCAACAAAGTGCATCGGAAAAAACAATACATTCACACTGACCAATGACAGCCAAAAATGCCATTTAGCCAAGGTGATATTAAACATATTGCCAGTCCATTTTGGCAGCCAATAATAAGCCCCTGCCATGATTGAAAAGACCGCGCCTGTAACAAGTACATAATGAAAATGCGCCACAACAAAATAGGTATCATGGTATTGAAAATCAGCCGGTGTAATTGCTAGCATCAGTCCTGAAAAACCACCTAAAGTGAACAATACAATAAACGCAATGCTAAATAACATAGGCACTTCAAAGCTTATTGAGCCTCGCCACATGGTAGCTACCCAGTTAAATACTTTTACCCCGGTAGGTACCGATATCAACATGGTCGAATACATAAAAAACAACTCAGCAGCTACTGGCATACCAGTGGTAAACATATGATGTGCCCACACAATAAAACTCAGTAATGCAATTGAGGACGTGGCATAAACCATTGAGGCATAGCCAAATAGTTTTTTCCGAGAAAAGGTCGGCACTATGGTCGATATAATGCCAAAAGCAGGTAAGATCATTATGTACACTTCTGGATGACCAAAGAACCAAAATATATGCTGAAACATCACAGGGTCGCCACCACCTGCCGCATCAAAAAAGCTAGTGGCAAAGTATTTATCTGTCAGTACCATGGTTACAGCGCCCGCTAAAACAGGCATAACCGCAATTAGTAAGAACGCGGTAATAAGCCAGGTCCAAACAAATAGGGGTAGCTTCATCCAAGACATACCAGGCGCGCGCATGTTCACTATGGTAACAATCACATTAATAGCTCCCATAATTGAGCTAATGCCCATAATGTGCACCGCAAAAACAAATAAGGCCGTATTGTCGTTACTATAGGTTGTTGATAAAGGGGCGTAGAAAGTCCAACCAAAAGCAGGACCCCCACCTGGCATAAACAACGACGCTAACAAAATTAAAAATGCAAATGGCAGAATCCAAAAGCTCCAGTTATTCATTCGCGGTAATGCCATGTCTGGCGCACCAATCATTAAAGGTATCATCCAGTTAGCGAGCCCAGTGAACGCCGGCATTACAGCACCAAATACCATAATCAAACCATGGACTGTGGTCATTTGATTAAAAAAGTGCGGGTCAACTAATTGTAATCCAGGCTGAAATAACTCTGCGCGGATCACCATAGCCATCGCACCGCCAATCAAAAACATGGTTAGCGAGAATATTAAATACAAGCTACCTATATCTTTATGATTCGTTGTAAACAACCAACGCTTAAACCCAGTTGCGCCATGATGATGCCCTGCATCGTGATGTGCAGCGTCGTTATTATGATCGTCTGTTATGCTACTCATTACTTAGCCTCCGCAGTTGCATCAATCAAAGCCTGAATTTGGCTAGGTTGAACCACATCACCCGTGTCATTACCCCATGCATTACGCTTATAGGTAACAACCGCCGCAAGTTGCTTTATCGATAGTTGTTTTACAAATGCTTGCATTGCAGTGCCCGGGCGGCCATGAACTACGACATCAATATGCTCATTAACATCTCCCAATACCACAGGGCTATTTTTAAGCGCAGGGAAGACGCCGGGTAAACCCATACCGGTAGGTTGATGGCACGCTGCACAGCTGGCCATATAAACTTGTTCACCTAAGGTCATTAACTCTTCTTTAGGTAAGGTTTGATCCATCAATGCAGCATCTGCGGCAGCCGCTTTTTGTTTAGCCTGTTTAGCGTCGGCTAACCAATTAACAAAATCTTGCTCAGACTTTGCCTCAACAACCACAGGCATAAAGCCATGGTCTTTACCGCATAGTTCGGCACACTGGCCACGGTAAATGCCCTCTTCGTTAATTTTGGTCCATGTTTCGTTAATAAACCCAGGGTTCGCATCTTTCTTAACTGCAAAATCAGGCACCCACCAAGAGTGAATCACATCATCTGAGGTCATTAAAAAGCGAATTTTCTTATTGATTGGTAGAACGAGAGGTTTATCTACCTCGAGTAGGTAGGTATCTGTTTTATCGGCCTGGTTGGCAATTTGTTCGCTCGGTGTAGATAATATTGAATAAAAACTAACGTCTTCACCCATATATTCATAATGCCACTTCCACTGAGAACCTGTCACTTTAATGGTAATGTCAGCTTTGCTGGCATCTTCCATCGCAATTAAGGTTTTTGTCGCAGGCACTGCCATTGCAATTAGAATGACAAACGGAATCGCAGTCCAAAGTATCTCAACCTTGGTGCTTTCATGGAATTGGGCAGGAATAGCCCCTTTTGATTTGCGGTGATGTATTAAAGCCCAAAACATAACGGCAAATACAATCACCCCAATCACACAACAAATTATAAATATTGTCATGTGCAGTTGATAAACATTATTACTTATATCGGTTACACCTTCGCGCATATTAAATTGGCTATTGGCCAATAATTGCTGCGGCAGCATAAATAATATAAGGCACAAGGTAGAGCTCAGTTTACCCATGTGACGGCTCCTTTTGATGCTATTGCTAACGCAAAGCGAAAAGGCGGCACTGCTTTTTTTCGCGCCAATTCGTTATTTTTATTGTAACTGGTTAAATTAATCTCTTCGCATGCAACAATAAATTGCAGCAAGGCCCCAAAAGATCAGTCGTTAACACAGTGTATTAACCAATTAGTTAAAAAATGAACAATTAGCAAGTTTTAGTGCAAATAAAATTCTATTTTGGTGCAAAAATAACAATACAAAATCAGCGCGTTATTTTAAATTCAGGTGAGGAAAGAAATGGCTAAAAGCAGGAGGTATCTAGCTTATATAGAGCTTTAGTAGCTACAGACAAGTGCTAAAACTAGCAGTTAAATAAAAATATAAAAGTGAAAGCACCAAATATCACCAATTTGGTGCAAAATAGGTTTACATCCAATCAGCATTACGGATCACACCGACTGCAAGCCCTTCAATATTAAAAGACTCATGCTCTAAGTCTACTTCAATTGCAGAAAACTCTTCATTTTCGGCGTGCAACAATACTTTGCGACCGGCTTTTTCTAGGCGCTTTACAGTTACATCATCATCAACACGCGCTACCACTACTTGGCCGTTTTCAGCAACTTGAGTTTTATGCACCGCAAGTAAATCACCATCCATAATGCCAATATCTTTCATACTCATACCTTGTACACGCAATAAAAAATCAGCGGCAGGCTTGAACATTAAAGGGTCAATCTGGCAATGGCTTTCAACATGTTGTTGCGCCAAGATAGGTTCACCCGCTGCTACTCGGCCTATTAATGGTAATCCGAGCTGCTCTGGCTCATCTTCTTCCACCAGCTGAATACCGCGGCTTGCACCCGGCTTCATTTTAATAACACCTTTTTTAGCCAGTGCTTTTAAGTGCTCTTCGGCAGCATTAGCGCTTTTGAAACCTAAAGTTTGCGCAATTTCAGCACGCGTAGGTGGCATGCCAGTATCTTTGATAAACACTTTGATTAATTCAAGAATTTGGGCTTGACGATTCGTTAATGGGCGCATACAACTGGTTTTCCATACAGTACATTTAACTGTGAGTATATACAGTTATTTGAAAATCGCAAATTTTAAATTCGCTAGCTTTGACCCTTCTTGATTACCATCTGGTATTCAGCAATAAAGTGGCGCTATTTAAACCATCATCAGATTTCAAAGATGAGCCTAAACCAAACTTCAACGCTATATGTTCATTAAACCAATACTGTGTTTGTATCTCATAATTATCATCTCGATCGCCTCGCCCATGTACGTTAGCAACTACGCCAACAGACCAGTCTTGATTAACGTAATACGCTGCTCGGCCTTGGATGTAACGATACCGTCCTGCTAATTGCTTTGCCTCTATATCCCAGCCTTGATTATTATTGATATTAGTCCAGCGAATGTAAGGCGCATAACTCCACTCAACCGAAGTTAGCTCCTCGCTTGGATAAAAGTGACGTGTTTCTTCCACCCGACTATAAAAAGCAGTTAAGCCAATTTGCAATTGATCGTTTATTTGATTACCTATCGATGCATTGAGCAAAGAACTATCTGATTGCCAAATACCGCTATCATCATCCACATGCTGTACACCAGCCGCTAAAATAACGCCATGCTGCCAATAATAAGTCGCATCACTGGTAATATAATACAGGTTATCATTAGCAAACCCGCCGATAGCGACATTACTCACTCGATGCAAATGGCTTTTCAACTCCTGAGGGCCCGATAAGGCATTTAAGTCATCACTAAAATAACGGTACCTTGCACCTAAAAACGCTTTATCCAAGCCACTTAAATCTGTAAATCCGAG
The DNA here is from genome assembly GCF_049257175.1 of Pseudoalteromonas mucoides. Lineage (NCBI taxonomy): Bacteria > Pseudomonadati > Pseudomonadota > Gammaproteobacteria > Alteromonadales > Pseudoalteromonadaceae > Pseudoalteromonas > Pseudoalteromonas mucoides. The sequence goes on along the minus strand of NZ_JBMMUC010000006.1, from coordinate 74,689 downwards.
ATCAACTTGATGGTTGATATCTGCATAGCTGGATATCGATAAGCAGCTAATTAACAGCATTATTCCTTTTTTCATCATGTGTTCCTAAGATGTAATATTAGGTACATTTTAGCTATTTTGATGATCTTAACTGTAGGAAAGTGTACAAAAGTGTAGACTAGTTTTTAAATTTTCAATTGAGGACATTCCATGACTATTTGGTATCAACCAATCACCTTAGAACAGTGTAAACAACTTGATGAGGGCATTAATGGCCAAGGCACATTAATGAAAACAATGGGTATTGAAATTAGCGAAATTGGCGATGACTACCTAGTGGCCACTATGCCCGCAATACCTCAGCATCATAACCCTATGGGCATGGTACATGGCGGTGCCAATGTCGTACTTGCCGAAACGGTTGCCAGTTATGCTGCAAACTTTGTGGTTGATTTTACGAAGTTCTATTGTGTAGGCCAAGAAATCAACGCCAATCACTTAAAAGCTTCACGCAATGGAACTTTAACCGCAATAGCAAAGCCTATTCATTTAGGTAGGCGTACTTCAGTGTGGGAAATTAAAATAACAAATAGCCGCAACGAGCTATGCTGCGTATCAAGAATGACCGCAGCAGTGGTTGAACGTAAAAATTAGCTTTCGATAGGGTAAATCGTTATTTCAACACCCGCACCAATTGCAGATATTCTAAGCAGAGTATCTGCTTGCAGTGCTTGATTAAAGCATTTCGGTGAAGTACCCGACTCAAAGCCAATATCAAATGTACGCCGAGAACACGACAACCACTGTTTTAATGCATTACGTGAGCATGATTCTATTAACTCACATAAGTGATTAATCGCTTTATCCGGTGTAGATACCTCAATATTTGCTTCTACACGCGCTAATTGACGATATTCATCGTGGTCATAATGTAAAACTGTGGCAATTTTTTTTAAGTCAGCCACTAGCGCACTAATATCTTGTTTAGACTCAAGCTCTAGATCTACGTTTAAAAATTGAATTTCCGACATTTGTAGCTTTACCCTTAACCCATGTTAAATACACCGCAAACTTTAACCTAAATTTGTATATATACCAAATCATCTATTACCTGCGACAATTTGCCACATTGGCAAAAGCCCCCTAACCTATAAAATATCGCACTGAAAAATAACAATAAATGAGTAAGTAATGAACAAACGCATTTTCAAGCATGCACGAAAAATTCATAAATGGCTTGGTTACATACTCGCACTACAAATCTTTGCATGGCTGTTAGGTGGTTTAGTGATGAGTGCTATTCCTCTCGATAAAGTGCATGGCAAACATTTAGCATTGCGCTCCCTTGAGAACCCATTTACGCAAGTCGACTACCCTACATCACTCGATAATATTGTTTCTCAGGTGGCACAGCCGATACAAATAAATTACACACACTTTTTAACAACACCTATTATTACTGTGACGAGTGAAAATGAAGAGCACAATTTTAACGGCTTAACAGGCCGTCCTTTCATTACGCCAAGTAAAGCGCAAATAATTGCTAATGCACAAGCTCACTTATTAATCGACGCTAAAGTAAATGCAGCGACTAAACTCGACATGGGCCCAAGAGAAATAGGCTATAAAAAGAATATTTGGCAAGTTAGTTTCGATGATAGTTTTAATACAACCTTGTATTTGTGGGCTGATAGCGGCAAAGTTATCACTGTTCGTAGCACTATTTGGCGGATTTTTGACTTTTTCTGGATGTTACACATCATGGACTACGATGAACGAGAGGATTTTAATAATCCCTTGTTGATTAGCTTTTCGGCAACCAGTGTGCTGTTCTGCCTCACAGGTATCACTTTGTTACTGCAAAATATTCGTCTTCGTCGTCATAAACGCAAAAAGCTGAGTAATTAACTCCCTGATTATTGCATTTTAGGCAACTTAGCCCATTTAACCGATTTACCCTATAGACTAATCACTCTAAAATTGCATTTCCTGTAGTTCACATAAGTGATTGGAAATGCCCTATTTTATTATTGCGTTAGTTATTTCCCTTGTAAGTTTTAACCTTCACAGCGAGCAGTTCACTCGCTTTTCAACAGCGAAAAGGCATTTAATAAAAACGTTACCAAGCGATGCCAAAAGCATTTACTGTGGCTGCGATATAAAACGCCAAGGTAAAAAATTAATACCCGACCCTTCAGCATGCGGCTATAAACCTCGTAATGCGGTTACGCGCTCAGGTAAACCTAATGCACGTGCTGTTCGTATTGAGTGGGAGCATATAGTACCAGCGTGGGAGTTCGGTCATCAGTTACAATGCTGGCAAAATGGCGGACGTAAAAACTGCGTGAAAACCAGTGAACAATTTAGAAAAATGGAAGCTGATATTAATAATCTAGCCCCAGCAATTGGTGAAATTAACGCAGATAGATCGAATTATCGTTTTGGTATGGTTGCAGGTAACGCCACTCAATATGGTAGCTGCCAAGTAAAAGTGAATTTTAAACAACGGGTAGTTGAACCACCTGCCTATTCACGCAAACGTATTGCAGATGCTTATTTTTACATGCAAAAAACCTACGGACTAAAAATATCGAATAAACAACAGCAGTTATTTAAAGCATGGCAAAACCAAGCGATGATAGCGAAAGGCAGTAATACTGTACTTTAAACAGCCAAAAAGTATAAAAAGGCGCATTGCGCGCCTGTTACTTAAAACCTGTATTTAATTTTGTGATTAAATATCTTGGTGTGGACCAAACACCTCATAATGAATACGTGCGGTATCCACGCCAAGGTCGAGTAGCTGCTGTTTAATGACAGCCATAAAACCAGTTGGGCCACAGATGTAGAAATCCCCACCTCCAAGCGGTAACTGCTCTGCAACAACGCTAACATCCATCAAGCCAGTAAAGTCAGCTCCCTCACCACCTTGATTAAACCACGTATAACTACTTAATCTTGAATGTGCTGATACCTGCTCAGTCAAAAAGCCAGCAAATGAATGCTGATCGGCATTTTCACACGCGTGTAAATAAGTAATAGCCTGATCAGAGCTGTCGCTTAGTAAAGTTTGTAGCATCGCCATCATCGGTGTTTGCCCGACTCCTGCAGAAATTAATACGGCAGGTTTACTGTACGAACGTAAGAAGAAATCGCCAGCAGGCGGATATAACCCAACAACGCTACCTTCTTCAAGTGAGTGTAAGTGATTAGACACGATACCTGCTGCTGGCAGTAATTCTTTTTTCACGCTGATGCGGTAATTTTCACCATTACTTTGCTGAGAAATAGAGTATTGGCGTATCTCACTATACTGCGCATCAGTGGGCTTCACTTTAATACCTAAATATTGCCCTGGCTTATGAGTGATTACCGCTTTGCCATCGTTCGGTACTAAAGTAAAACTCGTTACTAACTCTGACTCAACTTGCTTATTAGCGATCGTGAATTCTCGAGTACCACTCCAGCCACCGTGCTTGGTTTTACTGTGCTCGTATAGCGCCGCCTCTTCAGTAATACAAATATCAGCAAGCAATGCATATGCTTCACGCCATGCGTATTCAACCTCTGGCGTAAACTGCTCTGGGATCAGCTCTTTTAATGTACCAATTAAATGCCCGCCAACAATGGGATAATGCTCAGGTAAAATATGCATACTGGTATGCTTATGATTAATACGCGCCAACGCTTCTTTCAACACATCCAAGTTATCAATATTTTGCGCATATGCCGCCAATGCATTAAAAAGAGCAAACTGCTGACGCCCGCTGCGCTGGTTAGCCATATTAAAAATATCCTGTAATTCAGGATTATGGCTAAACAGTCGATTATAAAAGTGCTCAGTAACGACAGTGCCCGCCTCTGCCAATAAAGGCACAGTACTTTTTACAATATTGATGGTTTTTTCAGATAACATACTACTTTCCTATAACTAAAATAATAATTAACCACGCCGCCCATCAACACGACGCCGCGTTAAAATAGGAATGCAATGGAGTAGAAACAACACAAATGCCACCAACCACAATACAGCGCTCAATTGCCACGCTATATGCGGTCCAATAACAAAGGGTAATAACGAACGAACAATGGCTGCAACAAGCACTAAAGCAAACGCCACAGCCATAAAGTATGGAGTAGTTAAAGAACGCCCAGTATGACCATGAGATACGCGAGTCATCATGGCTAAAATCATCAATCCAATAGTTCCGATAGTGATCATGTGCAACGCATCTTTAAACAAAATTAGTGAGCTGAAAAAGCTAAGCGTAACCAGTGTCAAACCTAGGCCTAGCGCTAAATATGAAAAATGTAATGACCAAAGCAGCGGAACTTTAAGGACTTTAGTGTTCCACCACATGAATGAACGACTTAGATGCAACACAGCCACAATACCCATTCCCCAACCGGGGTTAAAATTTAGCAGCTGGCTTAAAAAATAAAGAAAGATTGCTACGATTGAGCTAAACAATAAAACCTTGTCTAATCGAGGTGTACGTATTTGTTGCTCTAAGTTTAAGCCTCTTGCAGTAAAAAAAGGTAAAACACGCCCTGCGACTATCCCAACTAATAACGTCATAACAAGCACAGCGGTATCAACGATAGATAAAGCCAGCGCCATATTTTTTTGCAGCACTAACCACAGATAAATCGCGTTTAGTGCGCACAACACAGCCAGTATCAATAAAAACTGATAGTTATTTTTACTCTTCGCTGCAATTAACATATTTGCTAAGGTAACAATGGCGCTCAGCCACCACAGTGTTTGCAAGCCAATTACAAGGTATAAATTTAAATTATCAATGCCTGTAGCCGTGATAAAAAAAGCGCCTCTGGCTGCCAGCCAAACTAAAGTAAGCAACATGAGCTTATTGCCGTTGATACTTGCTACGCCAGTCCATGTTTGTGCTGCGGTTAATAAAAACCCCACAGCAACGGCGCCTGCAAAGCCAAATAGCATTTCGTGAGCATGCCATAATGTTGCTGGCATACTTAATTGCCAACTTGCGTTACCCGTTAAAATTAACAGCCAATAAGCCATGGATAAAACAGCGAGTAAACTCGCGCCTAAAAAGTAAGGCCGAAATGCTAACCCCCAAAGCGGCCACTGCCCTACTTGATAAAAACGGATTTGTTTAGGCATAGGTTCGGTTAAATTAATAGGTCGCATTATCGTACCTCTCTGCCTAAGCTATTGAGTGCAATACAGCGAAGTACATAGCTAATTTTTAAAATAGTGGCAGCGATGATGGTTGAAATATGAGCTGCAATTTGCAGTTTTATCGTTAACAACTCTGCAAGTGGATAACTTAGTAGCACGGTGATAATTAAGCTAACTGTACTCAATACCAATGCCCAATTAGCAGCACTTAGTAAGCGAATATAGAAATCTGTTAAATCGTTATAAATCGATGTGTAGGCAGTCATACAATCACCATTATTTAAATATCTACACGATGTATTGCATGGAGCGAGCCAAGTTTAAAATAACATTACTATCAATTAGTTATAATTTAACCCTTTGACAAGTAAGTCATAATGACCTACCGTAATGAAAGGAAAAAAACACATAAGAGTCAATTTGACATGCTCACTACTGAAGCACTTCTTAGGACAGCAATGCAGCTCGCTGTTATTGAACAACCTCACTGCCACTATCAACATATTATTGAGTGTGTAAAAAAGGTGCTGCCTAGTGATGCTATCGCTTTGCTCATTCGCCAAGATGACGTGTTAAAACCAATGGCTATTCACGGTCTGATGCCTGACACTTTAGGCCGACGGTTTGTGATCAACGACCACCCTCGCCTACATGCTATTTGCAACGCAAGCCAGCCACTACAATTTGCTCAAGATTGTCCACTTCCAGACCCATACGATGGTTTGCTCAGTTGTAAGCAAGGAGATATTCCGGTACACGCTTGCTTAGGCATGCCTTTACTCGATAAAAACGATGATTTACTCGCAGTGATTACCCTAGATAGCCTCAATGCAAAAGCGTTTGATGAGTATGATTTACAACAGCTAACCGTATTGAGCCAGCTCTGTGCTACCCAGTTAAAAACCACTTTGTTGTTACAGCAATATCAAAATCACGCGCAGCACAGTAATGCATTAGTACAAGAGCTAAACCGTGAGGCACTTACCCGTGATGGCGTTGAAATAATAGGGCAAAGTGCTGCGATGCAAAGCTTAAAAAACGATCTAAAACTCGTGGCTGGCTCAGAGTTTAGTGTACTAATTCAAGGTGATACTGGAGTCGGCAAGGAGCTCGTCGCACGTAATATACACATGCATTCAAAACGCAGTAAGCAGCCACTTATCCACTTAAATTGTGCATCATTGCCAGAAAACCTAGCCGAAAGTGAGTTTTTTGGCCACGCGAAAGGAGCATTTACAGGTGCAGAGCACGCACGCCAAGGTAAGTTTCAACTCGCTGACGGCGGCACTTTATTTTTAGATGAAATTGGCGAATTACCTCTGGCGATGCAAAGTAAATTACTGCGAGTTTTACAAAGCGGTGAGATTCAAACCGTAGGCGAAGATAAGGTAAAATATGTTGATGTGAGAGTGATTGCCGCAACAAACCGCAATCTTAAAGATGAAGTGACACAGGGACGCTTTAGAGCCGACTTATATCACCGCTTAAGTGTTTACCCATTGCATGTTCCACCTTTAAATCAGCGCGAAAACGATGTGATACTGTTAGCGGGATTTTTTATCGAAAAAACCGCCCGTAAATTGGCGATTGAACAACTCAAACTCAGTGTCGAGGCACAGCTCACACTAGCGCAATACAGCTGGCCAGGAAATGTGCGTGAACTTGAACATGTCATTAGCCGTGCTGCTTTAAAGGCTAAGCAAAGCCAATGGCAACAAGCAATTATCACCATAGAACCAGAACATTGTGAGCTTAACCTGACAACCAGTAAAACGGTTTCGCCATTAATACCGACACCAAAACCGCATGATTCAGAGCTTTCGTTAAAGCAAGCAACTGACACATTTACCCACCATCTAATTACTCAACAATTAGCGCATCATGAGTTTAATTGGGCGGCAACTGCACGTACTTTAAATATTGATAGAGCCAATTTAGTAAGACTTGCTAAACGACTCGGAATTACAATTAAAAAGACACTGTAATATTTAAAGTGCCGTTAAATCTTGCTGTTCAGGCGCTAAGCACGGACTGGCTAAACACTGTTTAGCCAGCTCACTTGCCGCTGGTGGAAAATAAACAATCACTTCACAATGCAAACCATGTTTTGCGACATAACGCACAAACAACGGCGCATCAGCTTTAGCTTGTTGTTTTATTTTATCAAGTTCGATGCCTGACAGCATCGCATCACCTAAATTTTTGCAATGCCACATCAGCCTAATTTACGCTCTTTGAAATACGCTTTTAGTAACTGACTAAACGCTTGCACTTTCGCCGTTCTGTGAACTAAGTGATGCGTTACAAGCCATAAATCTGTAGGCCAACTTAACTCACTAGCTAATACCGGCACTAAATCTGGGTATTGTGCCGCAACATCATGCTGTAAGCCGCCAATACCCAACCCTTTCACAATTGCTCGTGTTGCTTCGGAGGTTTCTGATACTCTTAGTTTCACTTGCGCAGCTGGAATATGCTGATCAACCCACGCAAAGTAAGGTACTTTGCCATTGTAGCCTGCAACCCCCGAAACAAAATTATGTAATTCAAGCTGCTTTAATGATTTAGGCAATCCATGTTTGGTTATGTAGCGCTTAGACGCATAAAAGCCTGATGATAAATGCGCTAAGTGCTGAGCAATATAGTCACCTTCATCTGGACGCGGGCCTGCACGTACTGCAATATGCGCTTGCCCATGATCCAGCCGCAAACGTTTTTGGTCAAGTATCACTTCTAATTGCACTTGCGGGTGTAAGCTTTGAAACTGCTCACACACATCACTTAATACATCAATAAAACCACTCACTGTGGTAAGCAATAAACTGCCGCGCAAGGTGCTGTCAGCAGCAATTATATCGTTATGTAGCCGCTCAAGTTCGCTGTTGATAGATTGCGCTGTTGTAAATAACTTAGCGCCGATCTCTGTCACTTTATAACCGCGAGCATGACGATGAAATAAACGTGCATTTAAGCTTTGCTCTAAATTATTAATACGCCTAAGTACCGTACTGTGGTGCACGTTGAGTTTTTCAGCCGCGGCTGTGAGTGTGCCCAGTCGCGCTACTTCATAAGCTACCTTTACATCTTGCCAGTCATCAAATTGAATCGCCATACTCGCCCTTAACTTTTAATTGTGCGTATATGCACATAAGTTTTGCGTTTATTTGGCTTTTCTGCAAGTAAATATTTGCTAAAGTAACTAACAGACAGACAAACTAAATTAATTAAGGCGAACACCATGACTGCACCAAAAATTATTGCCTTAGCAGGCAGCTTACGTAAAGATAGCTTCAATCAAAAATTGATCAACGAAGCAGCTCGCTTTGCATTAGAAAGCGGCGCAGAAGTTGAAGTGATCAAACTTGCAGATTTAAACTTACCACTATTTGATGAAGACATTGAAGCACAAGGTACTCCAGCAGGAGCACAGCTTTTAAAAAACAAGCTTCGCGCAGCTGATGGTATTTTACTTGCTAGCCCTGAATATAACGGTTCTATCACTGCGGTACTTAAAAATGCGATTGACTGGGCATCACGCACAGAGCAAGGTGCAGTCCCTGCATTTCGTAACAAGGTGACAGCGTTATATGCCTCTTCACCGGGTGGTTTAGGTGGGTTACGTGGTTTGAATCACGTACGCGATATTTTATCGGGTATTGGTAGCTTAGTGTTAGCTGATCAACTAGCGGTGCCTGCTATTCATACTGTACTTGATGAAACTGGCCGCATTAGCGACCCTGTTACCGCTGACAAAGTAGCAGGCTTGGTGCAACAACTTGTAAGCGTTGCCAGTAAACTAAATAAGTAAATCCTTTAAGAAAGCTTTGTCGCGGCTAGTTTAGCGGCGATAAAGTCTTCATGAGTTACGTAAAGTAAGTTAGCAACACGACGTATTACATATTCTTCTTGCGGGTCAAGCTCACCATCGGCATAAGCCAACCTCCAAAGTAATTCTATAATTTCAATACGCTGCCGTGCACTGCACTGATTATTGATTTGCTTAGAAAATTGAAAGTAATCGATGGCTTCATCTAAACTTTTACCTGCACTTTGCATCAGCTCGTCAACTTCTTCATCCGTTAACTGAAAATACTTTTTAAGTGTGAAGGTTAACGTTTTAAGCTCATCATCTTGCTGCTGGGTATCTGCACGCATAACCTCAATTAATAATGCCGCGACCGCTGTTTTCAGATCATGCTCTTGCATCTGATTTGGCTGATCATTAAAAGTTGAAAATAGCTGTTTTATTTGTTTGAACATCACATTTTCCCTTTTGGGGTGTTAGACTTAACTCATAGCTGAAGCACCACTGTAGTTAAATCGCGTGCGCAATACAATAATGGAGTACAAGGTTTATGACAGGAAAATGGAGCAAAAACCTCACAAGTATCTTTATTCTTATGATATTAGCGGGGTGTAATACTGCCTATGCAGAAAAAGGAGAAACCGAAAAGCTCTACGACTTTGACGAAAAAGTGCATTACTACCAAACTCAAATTGACGATAATAACTACCACTTAGAAATTCAATCTGACGACTATCAGCATTTTAAAAACCAAAGCGTGTTTTTACTTCGTCATGCTAACCGTCTATGTCGTGGCAATACCTTTATGTTAAAAGTGACTGACGGCGTACAAGAATATGACCGTTTCCCGACCAAACCTCGTAAATATCAGCCACCTTTAACTGTATTACTGCAATGTGAGACTGAGCCCACAAAAGACTAGTCTTTGCTTTTAATCTTTATAACCCCAAGGTGCAGCAGGTGGAGTAATTGGTTTAGTTAAATCAAAATCAACACGGAATTCACGGCCTTGGCGAATCAAGCGGTAAGTAAACTTTTCAGGGTAAATATACATTTGCCATGTATTACCCATTGATTGTGGAATACCTTGGTTAACAAATAATTCTTTTGAATATTGATCCGCAGGGAAAGACTGCACGCTCTCAAAACCCGCATCAATCGTATGACCACCGTACATAGTAGATACATCATCAGAGCCATCTTTATGGCGATGATCGTGCTTTAAGCTCAAGCCACTGCCTGTTTTTGTAATTATCCACGTACGTGAGGCATCATCGCCAACGTGAAATGGCACTTGTAGTTCACTACCAGTGCATTTACGAACATGCATGACTAATTTTTTACCCGCAAACGAACTAGGACCAGCAGCATTATCAACTGTTACAGTTCCTTCGTAAGCTTTACCACAATGGGCGGCAATATTATCAAAAAAGCCATCATGGCTAGGGATAGACACTAACGGTGCTGGGCGTGCAAACACAGCAGTTGATGCCAAAAATAAGGTTGCAGCAGTAAATAACTTCATAGCATGTTCCTAATAGATAAAAAGCCCACCTTAGCTTGTTACTAAAGACAAAGGAAGTAATCGCGGTGAATGGCAGTTCAGCTATAAGTAGGTGAGATAAAAGTTAGCGAGTCTAAAAATAAAACAAAAGCGGCCATCACTGTTGAACTTAAATGAAAAACAACTTATGTTCGATTAATAAAAGATAAACAAAAATAAGGAAGGAATGATGGGAAGTTACCCATTGCTGTCGTTCATTTTAATTTGTGCACTATTTATTATACAAAATCGAAAATATAACGCCTTACTTACACACTTAGCGCAGACACATCCAACTCAGTGGGAGCAATTAGCGCAAAATACACTAGGCGATACTTCACACTGTGCAGTGGCAGCTAATTTTAATGAATCACTCAAAAATGGCTTTTTCTCAACCCTAGATGACCCAAAAATTAGTCAATTTAAAAAGCTTAAAACTATTAATATGACTATTTGCTTTGCACTTACAGTACTAGGTTTGACGATTGCTTATATATATTAACCATAAAAAAACGCGGCCTGAGCCGCGTTTCATTATTTAATCACTTTTAAACCACTACTGCCAAGGACGCTCAGCGTTAAGCTTTGCTTCAAAGGCGTCGATTTGCGGATTTAGCGTTTCGGTTACGCCGATAAAATCTAAACCACTTAATAAACGCTCTTTTACGTCTTTACGAATATCAAAGCTAATTGGTGCAAACTTGTTACTGGTCAACGTTTGATTTTCAAGATCGATGTCGATATGAATATCGTCATGTTGTTCACTCAGTACAAATAAATCTTCCAATGTTTGCGCTGATAATGCAATCGCAAGCATTTGGTTATTACCGCAGTTATTAAAGAAAATATCAGCAAAGCTTTCAGCCAAAATCACTTCAAAACCGTATTGTTTAAGTGCCCAAGGTGCATGCTCACGTGATGAGCCACAGCCAAAGTTATCGCGAGTTAGCAATATTTGCGCACCTTGGTAACAAGGGCGATTTAAAATAAACTCTGGGTTTGGCTCGCCGTTATCTAAATAGCGCCAATCGTAAAACAAGGCTGCATCAAAGCCATCACGGCTAGTTGATGTTAAGAACTGCTTAGGAATAATTTGGTCTGTATCAACATTGTTTTTATCTAGTGGGGCCATTAAGCCGCTAAAATAAGTGCTCATTAAGCTTCTCCTCTAATATCAACAAAACGACCATGTATTGCTGCCGCTGCGGCCATTGCTGGGCTTACTAAATGTGTACGTCCGCCGCGGCCTTGACGGCCTTCAAAGTTACGGTTAGACGTAGATGCACAACGCTTTCCTGCGCCTAAACGATCGTCGTTCATTGCTAAGCACATTGAACAACCCGGCTCGCGCCATTCAAAGCCTGCGGCTTTAAAAATATCGGCTAAGCCTTCGTCTTCCGCTTGTTTTTTCACCAAGCCTGAGCCCGGTACAATTAACGCTTCAACGCCAGCAGCAACTTGCTTACCTTGCACAATATGAGCAGCAGCACGTAAATCTTCAATCCGACTGTTAGTACATGAGCCAATAAATACGGTATCAACGCTTGCTGATGACAGCTTTTCCCCCGCTTTTAAGTCCATGTATTTAAGCGCGCTACGAATTGCATCTGCTTTGATTAAATCAGGCTCTTTATCAGGATCAGGAATAAATTCATCTACACCAATTACTTGTTCAGGGCTTGTGCCCCAAGTAATTTGTGGCTGGATGCTGCTCGCTTCTAATTCAACAACTAAATCAAACTGCGCGCCTTCGTCAGTTTTTAACGTTTCCCAGTAAGCAACGGCTGCATCAAAATCAGCGCCTTTGGGTGCAAACGGGCGGCCTTTTAAGTAATCATACGTAATTTGGTCAGAGGCTATTAAACCGGCTTTCGCGCCCATTTCAATACTCATGTTACACAGCGTCATACGTGCTTCCATTGATAACGCCTCAATACCTTCGCCACAAAACTCTGCTACATAGCCTGTACCACCGGCTGTACCTAGCTTGCCAATCACCGCCATTATTAAATCTTTGGCTGTCACTGTAGGACGTAAAACACCATTGATTTGAATTTTTAATGACTTGGCTTTTTTCTGCTGTAGCGTTTGCGTCGCAAGAACATGTTCAACCTCAGAGGTACCAATGCCGTGAGCAAGTGCACCAAATGCACCGTGCGTTGAGGTATGACTATCGCCACACACTATGGTAGTGCCCGGTAAGGTAATACCTTGCTCAGGTCCCATTACATGCACAATGCCTTGATTAATTGAGTTTAGATCGTAAAGCGTAATACCAAATTCTTTACAGTTTGCATCAAGCGCCATTAATTGGTTCTTTGATACTTCACTGGCGGCATCAAGTGATCGGCTTTTAGTCGATACATTATGATCCATAGTCGCGATGGTTTTTTCTGGGCAGCGTACTTTACGATTTTTTTCACGAAGGCCTGCAAACGCTTGCGGCGAGGTTACTTCGTGCACTAAATGACGGTCAATATAAAGTAAGTCAGTTTGCTCATTAATACTGGCAACTACGTGTGCTTGCCAGATTTTGTCGTATAAAGTTTGGGCCACTTGCTAATTCCCTAATGCTGTTTTGAGCCGAAACATAACGGTGCTTCGGCTATAAAAATATTTAGATGCGTGAAACGATTGCTGCTGCAACATCACTTGTAGTGTATCCACCATTTGGATAAATATCTGGTGTGCCTACACCCGCTTCCACGGCTTCTGCTACTGCTTTTTCAATACTGCGCGCCGCTTCGTCTTGACCTAGCGAATAACGCAACATCAGCGCCGCACTTAAAATTTGTGCGATTGGGTTAGCAATGCCTTTGCCTGCAATATCTGGGGCTGAGCCACCAGCAGGTTCATACATACCAAAACCCGATTGATTCAAACTCGCTGAAGGTAATAGCCCCATAGAACCTGTGATCATCGCGCATTCATCAGACAAAATATCACCAAACAAGTTATCACAAAGTAATACATCAAACTGACTTGGTTGCTTAACCAATTGCATTGCTGCGTTATCAACATAAATATAATCTAGGCTGACCTCTGGGTAGTCTTTGCTGACATCCGTTACCACTTCACGCCATAACACGCTTGATGCTAATACGTTCGCTTTATCAACCGACGTTACATGGTTGTTGCGTAGTTTTGCCGCTTCAAAAGCAAAACGAGCAATGCGTTCTATTTCTTTGCGCGAATAAGTTTGTGTATCAAATGCAGCTTCATCGGCACCTTCACCTGTACGGCCTTTATCTCCAAAGTAGATACCACCTGTTAGCTCACGCACACATAAAATATCAAAACCACGCTCACTAATATCTGCACGTAGTGGTGAAGCTGCACTTAATGCTGGCAATAGCTGGGCTGGGCGTAAATTACAAAACAACCCAAAGTGCTTACGCAGTGGGAGTAAAGAGGCACGTTCTGGTTGTTCATCAGCAGGTAAGTGCTCCCATTTTGGGCCACCTACTGAGCCAAATAAAATCGCATCGGCCTTTTCACACGCTGCAAGCGTTGTATCTGGTAATGCTTTGCCAAACTCATCAATTGCTGCACCGCCAATAGCGTGAGGATGACGAGTCATGGTAAAGCCAAACTTGTTACTTACTGCATCAAGTACGCTTTCTGCTGCTGCCATTACTTCAGGGCCGATACCGTCGCCTGCTAATACCGCAACGCTGTAATTTGTTTGACTCATCCTGCTTTCCTTTGTTGTTTTAAATCAGACACTTTTTGTGCACGATAAATTAAGTTATAAACACGGATCATGGCGCGTACTGACGCTTCAACCACATCCGCTGCTATGCCCGCTCCGTGATAAGGGCGACCATCGTATTTAGCTATAATATTGACTTGCCCCAATGAACTGGCACCTTCACCTGTGGCTTCTAAATTAAATTCAATCATTTCAACAGCCATACCCGTTAAGCGCTCAATCGCTAAGAATGACGCTTCAACTGGTCCATTGCCGGTTGCGGCTTCTTGTTTAGATTCACCAGCTATGGTCATCCCGATAGTTGAGCTTGCTACCGACTGTGAATTAGACGTTGAGTTAACAAACTCTAATTGATATTTTTCGTCTTTATCATTGATTTGATTAAAGTAGATCATCGCTTCAAGGTCGTAATCGTAAACCGTGCCTTTTTGGTCAGCTAACGCTAAAAAGCTTGCGTATAAACTATCCATATCGTAATCAGATTTTTGATAACCTAACTCTTCTAAACGATGCTCAATAACATGACGACCCGAACGTGAGGTCATATTTAATTGGTTATTTGGCACGCCAACGCTTTCTGGCGACATGATTTCATAAGTATTTTGCGCTTTTAAGACACCGTCTTGGTGAATACCTGAACTATGAGCAAATGCGTTTTCACCAACAATGGCTTTATTCGGTTGCACTGGCATATTACAGATTTTAGCCACTTGGCGAGAAGCGCGGTAAATTTCTTCGCTACGAATATCAGTATGTACTTTTAAGTGGTCTTGGCGCATTTTCATAATCATCGCCACTTCTTCAAGCGAGCAGTTACCTGCACGCTCGCCAATACCATTGATTGTACATTCGATTTGGCGTGCACCGGCTTGAACTGCCGCAACAGAGTTCGCTACAGCTAGCCCTAAATCGTTATGACAATGCACACTTAAGCGTGCTTTATCTATATTTGGCACATTATTCATTAAATGATGGATCATCGCCGCGTATTCGTCTGGCGTTACAAAACCAACGGTATCAGGTAAGTTAATCGTAGATGCACCCGCATTGATAGCCTGCTCTACAATTTTACATAAATCCCAATGCGGCGTACGGCCTGCATCTTCACATGAAAACTCCACATCATCTGTATAATTACGCGCAAGCTTGATTGATTTAACCGCCATGGCAGTAGCGTCATCTAAGCTCATACGTAGTTTGTGTTCTAAGTGCAGCGGGCTGGTAGCGATAAAAGTATGAATACGGCTTTGTTGCGCCGTGCGTAATGCTTCACCACAGGCTTCAATGTCTTTCGCAACAGAGCGGGCTAAACCGCAAATAATAGGCCCTTTCACTTCAGTGGCAATGCGTTGTACTGAACGAAAATCGGCAGGGCTCGAAACCGGAAAGCCCACTTCCATCACATCCACATTTAGACGACTAATAGTATGCGCCAGTTGGATTTTATCATCTTCAGTTAGACTTGCTTTAAGCGCCTGCTCACCGTCACGCAATGTGGTGTCGAAAATCCATACCTTGTCTTTATCTTGCATAATCTACCCTTAATTCTCAGCTGCCCTAGTTGCGAGATAAAAAAAACCCCGCATATTGCGGGGTTTTTTAATGTTTTCTAATGAAAATACACTAATCCCCGCTTACATACGTTAGCAGTAAGAGGTTTAGTTTTAATGTAATTAACTGTGTATTTTTCATCATCTTTACTAAATGTGTGTGTTCAGTGAGCCCTATTTTTAACACTTCAAAACAACACAAGCAAGCATAATATAACCTTTAAAACAAATGAAAACTTGCAATTAAAGGAATGGTATTTCATAAAAAGTTTATTTGTTAGATTTTCAATTCAATTCAAGCATAAATCAATCATAATATACTTTGCTTTATCAGCGATCCTGCTTAGATAAGTTTTCTATTTTTATTATCACTAAAGTCCAGCTTTTATCAAAACCTGTCATTTATTCTCTCGCCACTGTGCTTGCCCTGAGGCTAGTTCGTGTAATACACGACCTGTAAATCCAGCGGATGGCGTATTCGAAACCCAAACCTTTATCTCACCTGATTCACCCATACCGACTATTAAATATGGGTAAATATCAGTTTCTACTTCGCCTGTATGGTAACTAAATCGAGGTAATTTATTTGCTAATTTATAACCATTTTTATCTATTGCCACTTCACCGTAGTAAATTCTATTTTCTGACTTATCTAACCATTCAACCGCAACTTTTTCTGGGAACTTTTGATCGTAAACACCACTTGTTTTACCGGCACTTTGCCAGCAACAACCAAGGCTCCCCATAGGAAAACCCCAACTATTATCAAAAGTGATTGATTGCACCCAGATTTCATTGCCCTTTTGTGTCGCACCACCTGCAACCATATAATCAATTTTACCTGTTGACGAACATCCTACAGCGAATAATATTAAAGCGAGTGTGATAAGTAATTTTATGAGCTTGTCTATAATCTATATCCGTTAATTAATTGTGACTGCCATTGCTCCTCTTTTCAGCTTATTCTGGCTGATTGTAAAAAGGCGTTTAAAACTGGTCATTTATTCTCACGCCATTGTGCTTGCCCAGAGCCAAGCTCGTGTAATACGCGACCTGTTCTATTCATTCCTGAGCTTGTATTTGATAGCCACACTTTTATTTCGCCAGTTTCGCCCATGCCAACAATTAAATAAGGCCTGATATTTTCTTCTACTTCTCCTGTACTTACCCATGTATAAGCAGGTAAATTTTTAGCTAATTTATAGCCATTTTTATCTATTGCCACTTCACCGTAGTAAATTCTATTTTCTGACTTATCTAACCATTCAACCGCGACTTTTTCTGGGAATTTTTGATTGTAGACACTTACAGTACCACCAGCTTGTGCGTAACAACATTCTATTGCACCGGAAGGGATCCCCCACTCATCATCAAATACTATTGAGCGCCCCCAAATTGCATTGCCATTTTCGGTGCCGACACCTGCAACCATGTAATCAATTTTACCTGTTGACGAGCAACCCATTACAAATAATGTAAAAGTGAGTGCGATGAGTGATTTTATGAGGTTGTCCATAATCTATCCATTTAAGTTCAAGCTGCCCTTGAGGAATAGCTTAATTACTTATTCTCACGCCACTGTGCTTGTCCTGAGCCAAGCTCGTGCAATACACGACCTGTAAATCCAGCGGATGGCGTATTCGAAACCCAAACCTTTATCTCACCTGATTCACCCATACCGACTATTAAATATGGTTTTACATCTTTAAAAACCTTACCTGTGTGCGCTGTGTATGAAGGTAATTTTTTAGCTAATTGATAACCATTTTTGTCTATTGCCACTTCACCAAAGTAAATTCTATTTTCTGACTTATCTAACCATTCAACCGCGACTTTTTCTGGGAATTTTTGATCGTAAACACTTACTGTCGCTCTTGTTTCACCATAGCAGCACCCAATCGCCCCTGACGGAATGCCCCATTCATCATCAAATACCACAGAGCGCCCCCAAATTGCATTGCCATTTTCGGTGCCGACACCTGCAACCATGTAATCAATTTTACCTGTTGACGAGCAACCTATTACAAATAATGTAAAGGTCAATGCGATGAGTGATTTTATGAGGTTGTCCATAATTGATATCCATTTAAGTTCAAGCAGCCCTTGAGGAATGGCTTAGTTACTTATTCTCACGCCACTGTGCTTGCCCTGAGGCTAGTTCGTGTAATACACGGCCTGTTCTATTTCTATCAGATCGTGCATTTGATAACCATACTTTTATCTCGCCACTATCCCCCATGCCAACAATTAAATAAGGCCTGATATTTTCTTCTATTTCTCCTGTGCTTATCCATGTATAAGTAGGTAAATTTTTAGCTAACTTATAACCTTTTTTATCTATTGCCACTTCACCAAAGTAAATTCTATTTTCGGACTTATCTAACCACTCAACGGTTACTTTTTCTGGGAATACCCTATCATATACTCCAACCATAGCTCCCGCTGTGGCTCGACAACAAGACATAGTTCCTGCGGGTACATCCCACTGGTCATCAAACTTAATTAAAGTCACAAATATATCATTACCTTCATCCGTTGAACCCGATACAACCATATAATCTATTTCACCTGTTGTTGCACAGGCGCTTAGTAATACAGCAAACAGACTAATAAGAAGTAATTTTAAGGTTTTGTCCATAACCTATATCCGTTAATTAATTGTGATTGCCATTGCTCATTTGCTTCAGCTTGTTCTGGCTGATTGTAAAAAGGTGTTTAAAACTGGTCATTTATTCTCACGCCACTGGGCTTGCCCTGAGCCAAGCTCGTGTAATACACGGCCTGTAAATCCCGCTGAACGGGTATTAGATAACCAAACTTTGATTTCACCTGTCTCACCCATACCAATAATTAAATAAGGTTTTACATCTTTAAAAACCTTACCCGTATGCGCTGTGTATGAAGGTAATTTTTTAGCTAATTGATAACCTTTTTTGTCTATTGCCACTTCACCAAAGTAAATTCTATTTTCTGACTTATCTAACCATTCAACCGCGACTTTTTCTGGGAATTTTTGATCGTAAACACTTACAGTACCGCCAGCTTGTGCGTAACAGCATTCGATTGCACCAGAAGGAATCCCCCACTCATCATCAAATACTATTGAGCGCCCCCAAATTGCATTACCATTTTCGGTGCCGACACCTGCGACCATGTAATCAATTTTACCTATTGACGAGCAACCCATTACAAATAATGTAAAAGTGAGTGTGATGAGTAATTTTATGAACTTGTCCATAATCTATATCCATTTATTAATTGTGATTGCCATTGTACACTTGCTTCAGCTTGCTCTGGCTGGTTATAAAAAAGCTCGCGCTGTTGGTTTTTGGTGGTAAATTCAGCGTCTTCTTCAGGGCCATGAGCAATCGCATCAATCGTTGCTGAATATTTAACACTGTGGTGGATGTAATCTTTATATAAAGCCTGCCAGGCATCACTTTGTGGGCCAAAGCTGCGGGCACTATCAACCAGTGTTTTAAGCTCGTTAGGTAAAATATAGGGTATAGCTTGGCCGTCAGCTTGTTTACGGTTTGCAAGTTCCGTTAAGCTTTGTAGTGGCACCCCTTGGCTAACCGCCATTTCGTGCATTAGCGCGAGGCTATAGTGGGGTAAGGTATTATTTAAATTACGCCGCCAATACGGTTTATAACCTGTGTAAATTGTATCCTCTGGTTTATTGCGAATGCGTTTTGGTTGCCTGTTTACTCTTGGCCTACTTGCTTTAAATTCAATATTAATGGTTGGCCAATAATATTTTTGCTCAAGCGACTTTTTTAGCTGTGCTAACTCTTTATCATGCTCTGGCTCTCCGGCTTGCCCAGCAATATATTGCCACGGATATAGTATAGTTGTTTCTACGGGGCCATAACCGCCGCCAATGTCTGAATGCACACCGGGTAATTCAATTTCCTGCTGGTTTTTAAGGAGCTGCTTATTACGGGTACGTAATGAGCTGAGTGGAAATTTATCACGCTTTTCATCAAACGCCGCCAAGTGCATTACAAACCCCGCACTACTACTTGCTAGGTTTAAATTAACGGGGTAATCAAGCTCATCATTGGCATAAAACTCACTGTGGTTGTTGTCACCATCGCCACCAATAGAGGCAACGCTGTCAAATAAACCAACAAAGCGAATTACGGGCTTAATACCGCCCCAATAGTGTGGGTTATTTTTATAAATCGCATTCACTTGATTAACAAATGCCCGCGCTTGCGCTGCGCCACGGCTAAAACCAAATACATCTATTAAGCAAACTTTAATAGTTTTAAATAAATTGCGAATCAAATATTCTTCCATTTCGAGTAAAGACTTTTTAATGCGCTCATCAAAACTAAACGCCAAGCCCATATCTAAGGTTGAATCGCTTTCATTTGCTTTAGTACCAATACCTTCTTCATAATGCCTATCTTGAAATGCCTTTACTGGATATAACTCAAACAACTTAACCACATTAGTTGGTTCATTCGCATCGGTTGAATCTTGTATGTCATTAAGGCGGTTATTCCCTGTGCCATCAAAGAACACCCCAAAGCTAGGGGGCTCTGCAAGTAAAGTTATTTCAATATGGCCTTTTGGTAATATTTTATGCTCGAGTAATTGCGGCCCGCCTTTTTCACCAATGTTGAATGACTGAACCTTTAACAGGTCAAAATAATCTGCAAAGCTTTGTTCGTTAATAAGGGTTAACTCTGCTTCGCCCGCTATAATTACTTTTAAGGTATAAAGCGCTTGTTGTGACAGGTTTTTAAAGTGGTATTGTTGATTACCCTGTTGCTCCAAGTTAACCGCACTACCTTGGCTAAACAACTGCGCTCTTATATCTACATCACCAACCACTTTAACTATAATATTTTTTTGTAACGCACCAACATTTGTTTTTATAACCAGTGTGTTAACTTTATTGACTGCCATGGGCATTGCTTGGCTCATAACTTAGGCTCCATAAACATAAACAAGACGGCTTTTAGTAACTGGCCCTGCAATGCCGTCTACCTGTAGTTGTTGCGCTTGTTGAAATTCCTTCACCCCGGCTTTGGTTTTTGCGCCATTAATGCCATCAACCTTGCCGCAATTAAACCCCAACATATTACACCGACCTTGCACGCCTGAAAGCGTGTCGATTGGATCTAGGTTGCCTACTTGTACTGTAAAACTTTTGCTTGGTGTGGCTTCACCATCTTTTAGATATAAATCTACGCTACCAGTTAGCGCATCGCTATGTTCTAGCTTAATTTCAATCAGACCGTCACTTTCTAAAACGGTATCAATAGTTTGGTCACCTATATTAAGCACTACACGTTTACCGGTAATATCATCGCCATCGTCGTAAGCTACTTTTAAGCGAAAATATTCTTGTTCATTTTGCACTACAAAACTATTGAGGCTGTTAGTGCGTAGTGGCATAAACTTTTCTTTTTTAGGTGGAATAGTTAGTTTATCGCCCGGATAAATTAAATTTGGGTCAGGGCGTAATGCTCTAAACTCTGCATTGCTTGGGTGGTTGTAAAGCGCTTTAGATGTTTGGTAGCCATATTGCCTAGCTATACGTAATAGTGTTTCACCTTGAGCTACCGTGTGTTGTTGGGTCATTATTTGTCCTTAAACCTTACCTACAGACCAATCTTCGCTGTCGAGTTCAAAAAAGCTCACTTTGGCGTTTTCAAAGTCGGGGCCTGAGACATTGGTATAGCCATTTTGATCAAGTTGCCCGGTAATAACATGGCCATTACGCAGGCGAATTTTATAACCCATGTTGGCTTGCGGTGCGCCGGCTTCGTCGAGCAATTCGATTTCATACGCTAATGTCGGCTGTTCAACTGTAAACGTGGTGGTGTCTACTGCACCACTGGCAGCAACAACCACGGTATAAACACCTGGTTTTACAGAAAAATAATGCTGCCAAAACGATACTTCATCTGGGCGCTTTTTATCGAGTTGTAAGGTTACCTGCCCGTTAGTTGGCCCTTGCCATTTAATAACCACAGTGCGACTGTTGCTACTTGAACCTTCAATATTGAGTTTCCAGCCGTCTGGCACACGTAAGCTAGTACCTGATCTAGCCGGTTTACGATTACTGAAGCCTAAGTTGTAGTCGTAAATTAAATTAGCATTTTTATAGCCGGTATATTGCTGGGCAAGTTGCTCTACGGTTTCGCTGGCTTGTAAAAGATGATTTGAAAAGTTTTGCCTAACTTGATGCGAGGCTTTTAACAACACGGTGCTTTGCACAACGGGTTTGTATATACACACTGCGGGTAAGTGAACTTCAACAACGGTTGGTCTTGATGCACGGCTATTTTGTTGCATTGATTGCGCAATATAGTTTGCTTGGCCTTCGCCATATTGGCTATTGAGTAGCGCGGGGTTTGCTAAAAAGTTTGCTTGTTGGGAGTCACTTAAAAAATGCTCCGAAGCAAAATAATCAGGTGCAGTATTTACTCCACTGGATGACGAAAACTTAGTGGTATTCACCGGTTCTTTTGGATAAACAGCTAAGCCTTGCGCAGAATGTTTATAGGTGTTGTAGCTGACTTTTCGCCATGCTTTGTCATTTGCCCAAAATTGGCTGCGGGGATCGTCACGAAGTCGTGCGGCTTGGCGTTTATCAATAACACCATACTGATTATCTTGGATAAGCCGTTGTAGTTTTTTTGGTAATGAAAAGAATTCAGCACGCCTGACATAAGTAAATGTGACATCAGGTGTCATTACTTCGTCTTTTACTTCATCAAAAATATGGGCATGTTGAAAGTTCACCGCGTCCTTGGTGAGCATGTGCATCCTCGCTTTCTTTATTACTTAGCTTTAATTAACTAGGTACAAATGTAGTTGCCAATAATAAAGAAATAGGAACAAAAAATCTACAAGCATTTACGCTAATTATTCACTTTCAGCTTTGGTCTCTCTTACATAATTACTTGCGCCGCGAGTAATGTAACGTAGTTGCCAAATTACTCGCTCTACCAGTTCATCACGTTGCTGACCTTCTATATCAAGGGCTTCTGCGCCAGCATTAAACACCAGTGTGACCATAGCTTCAGCCTGAATATAGGCATGCGTCGCATCGCATGGGGTTTCGCTTTCAAGGTAATGGGCCAACTCTAAAATGAAGTGCTTTATTTCTCGGGCTACGGCGGCTCTAAATGCTTTTGAAGTACCAGAGCGCTCACGCAACAATAGCCTAAATTGGTTACTTGAGTTATCAATAAACTCCATAAAGGTCACCACTGAGGTGGTAATAATACTGCCACCACTGGCAATACGACGTCGCGCTTGGCGCATTAATTGGCGAAGTGTTAGGCCGGCTTCGTCTACCATGGTCAAACCCAACTCATTCATATCTTTGAAATGACGATAAAACGAGGTAGGCGCAATACCAGCCTCACGAGCAACTTCACGTAAACTGAGGTTAGAAAAACTATGATCAGCACTTAGTTGATTAAATGCCGCCTCAATTAAAGCTTGTCGTGTTTTTTGTTTCTGTTGCGCGCGAACACCCGACATGAACTACTCCTGATTTAATTTAAATCAATTTATGATGACTTTTATGTGAATTCGTCAGTCTAATACTTGACGGCGAGAGAATGAAATATTATTTTAGCTTACAAGTGTACGCTCAGATTTTAAAAGATGAAAAAACCACCTATTATTTGGACCAATGTCCTGTTCTTCAGCCTAACTTTTTTAGCTGCGGCTACTTTAGTCCCTTGGTATGGAATTACCTACGGATTTACCAGCTCGCACTGGATTGCATTTGTCGGCTGTATGTTTTACGCCGGTATGTCGATAACCGCTGGCTATCACCGTTTATGGGCTCATAAAACCTACGATGCACACCCTGTTATTGAAGCCTTTTTTGCTCTAGGTGGGGCCTTTGCATTACAAAACAGTGCATTGCATTGGAGTAGCGATCACCGTATTCATCATGGCCAAGTAGATGACCCAATCAAAGACCCATACGCTGCAACCAATGGTTTTTGGTATAGCCACATAGGTTGGATGCTGCGCGATTATCAAGGTGACAGTTATGATGATTACAGCAACTGCCGTGACTTACAACGTAATAAAGTAGTGATGTGGCAACACCGTCATTACATGAAACTAGTACTTGCTACTAATATTGGTATTCCATTAGCGCTTGGTTTCATGGTCGGCGATGTGTTTGGTATGCTATTATTAGCAGGATTATTGCGTTTAGTGTTAAGTCAGCATTTTACCTTTTTTATCAATTCAGTGGCGCACATTTGGGGTTCTCGTCCTTACACTGAAAAAAATACAGCAAGAGACAACGGCTTTTTAGCGCTGTTTACTTACGGTGAAGGTTATCATAACTTCCATCATATTTTTGCCAGCGATTATCGCAATGGCATTAGGTGGTTTCATTATGATCCCACTAAGTGGATGATCCGCTCTTTAGCTACTGTTGGCTTAGCTAAAAAGCTTAAGCGCACGCCGGTAGAGCGTATTGAAAAAGCAAAAGCCGAAACTTTAATGAACAAAACGCAAATTCGCTTAGCTAAATTGCCATTAGCGCAAGATAAGCTTACATTATTGCAGCAAGAATATGATTTATTGTTGAAAAAGCTACAACACTTTTGTGCCCTAAAAAAACAGGTACTCGAAGTTAAAAAGAATAACATGCTGCAACAATGCGAAAAATCAGCTTTAATTACACAATACCATGAGCTAGAAGCCGCTTGGGAAACACAAAAGCAAGCATGGCTAGCACTGAATGCGAGGTTATTAAAAGCCTCTTTTAGTTAATGTAGGAGTGGCTGTGGCCAAACAACAAGTAAAGAAAGAACAACAATCGTTTCAATATGATGCGATTATTATAGGCACAGGTCCTGGCGGTGAAGGTACCGCCATGAACCTATCTAAAAGCAACAAAAAAGTAGCGGTGATCGAACGCCAAGAAGGTGTTGGAGGCGGTTGCGTACATTGGGGCACTATTCCATCAAAAGCGCTACGTCACTCTGTTAGCCGTTATATTGAGTATAAAGCCAACCCACTATTTAATGTGGGCGAGCGACCAAGCCGCTTAACCTTCCCTGATATTTTGCGCCATGCAAGTTCGGTTATTTCAAAGCAATCCAATTTACGTAGTAGCTTTTACGATCGCAATCGTATTCACTTGTTTCAAGGTGATGCGAGCTTTGTTGATAAAAATACCGTTGAAATCACTCGCCTTGATGGCTCAACTGAGCGTTTAACAGCAAAGACCATTGTTATTGCAACTGGTTCACGCCCTTACCGCCCGCCAGAAGTCGACTTTGATCACTCGCGTATTTACGACAGCGATACAATTTTAGGCCTTGAGCATGACCCACATCGCGTATTAATTTATGGCGCTGGTGTAATTGGCTGTGAGTATGCGTCTATTTTTAAAGGTTTAGGCGCGAAGGTTGATTTAGTGAACACCCGTGATCGCTTATTGGCGTTTATGGATGCTGAAATATCAGACGCATTAAGCTACCACTTTTGGAATAGCGGCATTGTTATTCGTCATAATGAAGAATTTGACCGTATCGAAACCCGTGATGACTGTGTAGTAATGCATTTAAAATCAGGCAAACGCGTTAAAGCTGATTGTATTTTATTTGCCAATGGCCGTACGGGTAACACCGATGGTTTAAACCTTGAAGCAGTGGGTTTAAACGCGGATGGCCGTGGGCAATTAAAAGTAAATGAAACCTACCAAACCGAGGTTGATAACATTTACGCAGTGGGTGATGTAATTGGGTATCCAAGTCTCGCCAGTGCTGCATTTGATCAAGGCCGAATTGCAGCTGATGCCATCGCTTGTGGTAATTGCGATGAAAAGCTGATCATTGATATTCCGGCGGGTATTTATACTATTCCTGAAATGAGTTCAGTCGGTAAAACCGAGCAACAACTTACTGCGGCTAAAATACCGTACGAAGTCGGCCGTGCACAGTTTAAACACTTAGCACGTGCACAGATTGCCGGCACTGAGGTAGGAAGCTTAAAAATATTATTTCATACTGAAACTAAAGAAGTACTTGGCGTTCACTGCTTTGGTGAACGTGCCTCTGAAATCGTTCACATTGGCCAAGCCATTATGGAACAAAAAAATGGTGGCAATAATATCGACTACTTTGTAAATACCACGTTTAACTACCCAACCATGGCTGAAGCCTATCGTGTTGCTGCGTTAAATGGTTTAAACCGCCTATTTAAATAACTCACATTTAAAAGGGTTTAAAAGACAACAAAAAGCCCGCTACATTAGCGGGCTTTTTAATAAAGAGTATAAATAGCTATTTATTACTTAACCTGAACTCTGGTTAAGAGATGTACTAAAGTATTGATACTAAATCACAAATATATTTATTAGTCTCCAGCCGGAGACTTTTAGCGATAACAAGGCGAATTTACGCGTCAATAGCTAGCCTATTGCAAGTAAATTCAACGCAGTTAGCGTTGAAAGTAGCCGCTGGAGATAGATGTATTATCCAGAGTTCAGGTTACTTATGATATTGTGCACTTAACTCGTGTACTGCGTTAATGAATACACCTGCGTTTTCAGGGTCTACATCTGGTGTTATACCGTGACCTAGGTTAAATACATGACCATTACCAGTACCAAAGTCTTCTAAAATAGTGCCGACTTCTTGGCGAATGCGATCATGCGTACCGTGCAGCATTGATGGGTCCATATTACCTTGTAACGCCACTTTATCTCCAACACGACGTTTAGCATCACTAATGTTGATAGTCCAATCAAGGCCTACTGCGTCACAGCCCGTTGCTGCGATTGCTTCTATCCATTGACCACCATTTTTAGTAAACAGGGTTACAGGCACTTTACGGCCGTCATATTCACGAATTAAACCATCAACAATCTTATGCATGTACTGCAATGAAAACTCGTTGTAATCACGTGGGCTTAATACACCACCCCATGAATCGAAAACCATCAGTGACTGGGCACCTGCTTTTACTTGTGCATTAAGGTAATCAATCACTGAATCAGCTAATTTATCAAGCAATAAATGCAATGTTTGCGGCTCTGCAAACGCCATTTTTTTGATTTTGCCAAATACTTTACTGCTTCCACCTTCAACCATATAAGTGGCTAAAGTCCACGGTGAACCAGAAAAACCAATTAGTGGCACTTCACCTTTTAGCTCACGACGAATGGTACTTACAGCGTTCATTACATAGCCAAGCTCATCCGTTGGGTCAAGCTTTGGAATCTTTTTAACATCAGCTAATGATGAAATCGGACGTTCAAACTTAGGACCTTCACCGGTTTCAAAATATAAGCCTAAGCCCATTGCATCTGGGATAGTTAGAATATCACTAAATAATATAGCGGCATCTAACGGGTAGCGGCGAAGAGGCTGTAAAGTCACTTCACAGGCTAATTCAGCATTTCTACACAGGCTCATAAAATCGCCCGCTTGTGCACGTGTAGCGCGGTATTCAGGTAAATAACGGCCAGCTTGGCGCATCATCCATACCGGAGTCACATCAACGGGTTGTTTCTGTAGTGCACGTAAATAACGGTCGTTTTTTAATTCGCTCATAGCGTAAAGGATCCTAAAGCTGATATATATTGCGCAGATTGTACCACCATATCGCCAAGTGCTCTATTGCATTGAAGCTAAAACATAGATTGATAGATGCAGATCAAGGATTTTATTTAACGTTTAAAAAACAAGCAACAAAAAATAACATTTAAACTTTTTTATTAATAAGTTTGCAACATAGCAAAAAGCTTGGTATAACTTGTCCTGCGTTAACAATAACAACAATAAAAATTATATAACAACAATAATAAAAATCTTCCCATAACAAAAAGAAAGCTTGTTTAAACAAGTCATGGAAAAGAAATTAAACCACCTTTATGGTGGTTTTTTCTTGTCTGAAATAATACTAATAGTGTATAAAAACTGCTTATATATCATTCAGTTCAAATTTTGTTACCGAAATAATAAAAAAATGTGTTGATCTTTGCTGCATATTTCATTGTTATATAAAGAAAACCAACCCAGCTTAGGAGAATAATCATGCTGACGCGTTTGGAAAAAGCTCAACAAAAATGGGGCGGTAGCCACACAATAATCGACAAATGGTTAACAGAGCGCCAAGAGCTATTAGTACTTTATTGTAAAATTGCCGGTTTTGCTCCTTATGATCAAAAAGATCATGCCTTACCTGATCAACTTCAAATTCAAAGCTTTTGCCAAATCTTAATGGATTATTTATCAGCTGGGCACTTTGAAGTCTATGACGATATAGCAAAAGCATGTGAGCAAAAAGGCCCAAAAAGCCAACAGCTTGCCAACGACCTATACCCTCGTATTTCTGATACTACAGATATTGCTTTGGATTTTAATGATAAATACGCAGAGGTGACTAAAGATGAGTTATTAAATGATTTTGATAATGACTTATCTAAATTAGGTGAAGCATTAGAGCTACGTTTTGAGCTTGAAGATGAACTCATCGACAACTTATATTCTAATCACACTGATTAAGCTTATTAAGTTGCATTAAAAAAGGGGCCAAATGGCCCCTTTTTGCTAACTTGAGTAAATTACTCAGCAGCTGCAGCTTGCTCTTCATCTTGAATTTCAAGTAGTTCTACTTCAAAAACAAGTGTAGAGTTAGCTGGAATTTTACCTAAGTCACGGTCGCCGTAAGCAAGATCAGCAGGGATTGTGAACTTGTACTTAGAGCCAACAGGCATAAGCTGTAGACCTTCAGTCCAACCAGGAATAACACGGTTAAGTGGGAAAGTCGTAGGCTCATTACGTGAATAAGAGCTATCAAACTCAGTACCGTCTAATAAAGTACCTTGATAATGTACTTTAACTACGTCTGTCGCCACTGGTTTTTCACCGTCACCTTGAGTGATCACTTCATATTGAAGACCTGACTCAGTCACTGTAACGCCTTCTTTTGCAGCATTATCAGCTAGGTATTTTTCACCGTCAGCTTTGCTTTTCTCAGCTTCTACTTTCGCGTGAGCTTCTTGCTTAGTACGTACTGATGTATCAAGTGCCGTTAACACTTCACGGATTTTTTCTTCATCAAGCTTAGACTCACCAACAAGTGCATCTTCAAAACCGCGCATAAGTAGCGCTTGATCAAGCTCAACACCAAGCTCTTTTTTATCAGCTAAATCTTTATTCAAGAAGTTACCAACTGATGCACCAATACCATATGCTTGTTGTTGTGCTTCAGTTTCTAGCTTAACTGGTGCTGCTTGTTCTTGTTTTGCTTCTTGATTACAAGCCGTAAGCGCTAAAACTGACGCTGCAATCAATGACAATTTAATCGTCTTTTTCATTTTAAATCTCCGACACACTTTGCAGATGTCATTTATTGTATTATTACTAGTTAAAGATTAACGGCCTACATGGTAGGCTGCTTATCTAATCACTGAGTACGGCGATATGCCAATTTCAAATCATTAGATAAACGACCTCGACCTTTATCGCGTCCTAGTCTAACCTCTCAGTCAACAAGAGTTAAGGGGAAATACCTGTAATATGTCGATATTTCGTACTTTTTTGTATCTTCTGAGCTGCACTTTATTAATTGCTTGCTCAGAACAAAAAGAACACGCGACTGCCAGCTATGAGCATGCAGCTCGTGGCGCGTTTGCCTCTGCACTTTCTCACGATGGCCAGTATAGCCTGATCTCATCTATACACCATGGGGTCGCCCTATGGGATAATCAACAACAGGTACTAAAATATCAATGGTTTCAGCAACAAGACCAGGATAGCCTGGTACACACCGTAGCCATAGCCTTTGATAACAGCCATGCCGTTACCGCCGAAAAAACTACCTTTGCCGTATGGGATATCAACACTGGTGACAACGTTGGTTACTATAAAATAAAAACCGCCACCATTCGCGATATCGCTATTAGCAACCAAGGCCGCAGTGTTTTATATGGCCGTAGCGACAATGTTGTTGTTTATCTTAACTTAGAGACCGGCCGGCGCATTGAGTTCCTTGGTCACCAAGAAAAAATTAACGTGGTTGATCTCTCACCCAATGGTCGCTTTGCACTAAGTGGCTCAAACGACTACGTTGCTTACTTTTGGGATACCCAAAGCGGCCAAGTCATTCACCGCTTTAACCACCCTAACCGCGTAACCCAAGTAGCCCTTGATCCACAAGGTCGCTACGCCTTTACCGCAGACAGTATGGCACAAGCACATGTATGGCAGCTGACAACAGGTGATCTTGTTAGCAAACTAAAGTATATTGCCCGTCAGAAAATTTTTACTGCGGTTCGATTTAACGAACAAGCAACTTTGCTGTTAACTGGATCACCTAACCGCTTAGTTGATTTATGGCAAATAGCCGATGGTGAAAATATTCAAAGCTGGCGAGTCACTCCGCGCGAAGGCAGTAAGCCTAAATCGGCGGTGGTGTTAGATGTCGCGTTTACTGATAACGATACTGCGTTGTTAACCGAAAGCTCCAGCGGAATCGCTGAGCGCTTTACTATACGAGAAGCTAATGAACACAATTGAACATCGCTTAATGGAGCTTGAGGCAAAAGTGGCCTTTCAAGATGAAACGATTGATATATTAAATGATGAAATTAAAGCTCACCAGCAGCTGTTGGCTAAAATGAAGCGCCAAACAGAACTACTGGCTGAGAAAATAAAAGAGACGCAACAGCCCTCTTTGATGTCGCAAATGCAAGAGCCACCGCCACCGCATTATTAAACAAGCGGTTAGTCACCCGGCTTAAACACGCCAATCACTTGTTCAAATTGGCGTGTTGATGCTTGTACTGCTTGCTCTGGCTGAGTCATTTTATGACCGCACTGAACACACTCAACCTTTTCAACGTCATGCTCTTTATATAACATCATCATGTCCATGGTTTTACATTCAGGACAAGTTGCACCCGCAATAAATCGTTTTCTCTGTTTCACACCACTTCTCCACAGTTTTAACTGCTATCATTTTATCCTAATATCTACCTAGGTGATACGATTGATAACCATAAGTCGATCCGTGCTATGATATAGGCAATTCAATCAGGGCACAGTAAAGTAACGTATTCATGATCCAAATCTCAGAAATAGAACTATTACGTGGCGGTAAAGCACTGTTAAAAGATGCTTCAGCAACCTTATTCCCGGAGCATAAAGTAGGCTTAGTAGGCGCTAATGGCTGCGGTAAATCTACCTTATTTAGCTTGTTAAAGTCAGAGCTTTCATTAGATGCAGGTAATTATACCATTCCTAAAGATTGGTCTATTTCATCAGTAAAACAAGAAACCCCTGCGCTTGAAATAAGCGCGATTGATTACGTATTACAAGGTCACCCTGATTATTACGCGTTACGGATTGCCCTACGTGAAGCCGAGCAAAATAACGATGGCGACACCCAAGCTAAAGTGCATATTCAGCTTGAGAACATTAAAGGTTACAGCATTGAATCTAAAGCAGGCGAGCTGCTGCACGGTTTAGGGTTTGCCAATAACCAAATTGAAAATCCTGTCAGTGCGTTTTCAGGTGGTTGGCGTATGCGTTTAAACCTAGCCCAAGCCCTTATCCGCGATGCTGATTTACTACTGCTGGATGAGCCAACTAACCACTTAGACTTGGACGCAGTTTATTGGCTCGAACGTTTTTTACGTGCTTACACAGGCACTCTGGTATTGATCTCTCATGACCGTGAGTTTTTGGATGCGGTGGTTGATCAGATTTGGCATATCGACCAGCAAAAGATTAACGTATATAAAGGCCATTACTCGCAATTTGAGCGCCAAAAAGCCGAGCGTTTATTGCAACAACAAGCAATGTTTGAAAAACAACAAGAGCAAATTGCCCACCTTGAGCAATTTATTACGCGCTTTAAAGCCAAAGCCAGTAAAGCTAAACAAGCACAAAGCCGTGTTAAAGCACTTGAGCGCATGGAAAAGCTTGCCCCAGCACATGCCGACTCGCCGTTTGATTTTGAATTTGCTGAACCACTTGCTTTACCTAACCCACTCATGACACTTGATAAAGCCAAAGCAGGTTATGGTGATGTGACTATTTTAGATAGCATAAAACTTAACTTAGTACCCGGTAGTCGCATTGCATTACTCGGTCGTAACGGCGCGGGTAAATCGACTTTAATTAAACTCTTAGCTGGCGAGCTACAGCCGCAAGCCGGTGAAGTATTTCAACACCAGGGTTTAAACATTGGCTACTTTGCTCAACATCAACTCGAATCGCTTGATTTAAAAGCCAGCGCAGTTACACATATACAACGTTTAAACCCAAAAGCTAGTGAGCAATCACTGCGTGACTTTTTAGGCGGTTTTGCGTTTATAGGCGACAAAGCTCTTGAGCCAGTTGCGCCATTCTCTGGGGGTGAAAAAGCCCGCCTCGTTTTAGCTATGCTGGTTTATCAAAAGCCAAACTTATTGCTGCTGGATGAGCCAACCAACCACCTTGATTTAGAAATGCGTCATGCTTTAGTGATGGCGTTGCAAGGTTTTGAAGGCGCTATGGTGACCGTATCGCACGATCGCCATATGCTAAAAAACACTGCTGATGAATATTACTTGGTTGATAACGGCGAAGTCACGCAGTTTGGTTATGACTTAGACGAGTACTATCAATGGCTACTCAATGCCAATAAAGCAGCTGCCAAGGTTGGACAAACTGATGACGAACCAAAAGCAAACTCACAAGTTAACCGTAAAGAGCAAAAGCGCTTAGAAGCGGAGTTTAGAAAATCAATTCAGCCCCTTAAAAAGCAGATTGAAAAACTTGAAAAGCAACTCGATAAACACTCAGCAGAACTTAGCGAAGTGGAAGTAGCACTTGGCGATAACGAGCTCTATAACGATGACAACAAAGCTAAGCTAAAAGAATTAATAGCAAAACAAGCAACGTTAACCCCCAAAGTAAACGACATTGAAGAAGAGCTACTCATGGCCCTTGAAGAGATGGAAGAAAAAGAACAGGCGTTTGCCGATGAACTTGCTTAACAGCGATGACTTTTGGCAATTTGCATGTGACCTTTATGGCAAAGGTGACATGCAAACGCGCCTGTTGGCTTATCAAAACCAGCAAGGTAAAAACGTAAACCTGTGCTTGTTGCTGTATTACCTAGACTCTCTCAATCTAGCAATTAGCCAAGCACAGCTAAACAAGCTTGAACAATCCATTTGTGAATTTGACCAGCAGGTATTAACTCCCCTACGTGCTACCCGCGGTTATTTAAAAGCCAATCAAACCGAGATTTCAGATTACGCTATAATTCGTAAAGAGCTACTCAGTACTGAGCTAAAGCTTGAAAAACAGCAGCAACAGATGTTAATAACCACAATTAATAACTTTGCTCTAACACCTTGCAGCACTCCAAATAACACAAGGCTCTATTTGTAAAAGCCCTCATGTAGGTCGTGCTTTAGCGCGTTAATTTTATTAACGACATAATTCATGGCTAAAGCCATTTCCCACGAGGGATCAAATTTTTCATTCCCCTCATTTGCTTCTCATTCTGTTCTCTTTGTGCAAAAAGATCTTAAATAACTTACTCACAAAGAGGTTTGGAGGCGCTACGCTTTAGAGGAAAACAAAGCCGTGATTTAGCTCAGCAAACTTACTGCAAAAATTGTCCTATAAATGACGACCTTGAAATTCATTACCTGGTAACTTTCAGCTTTCCCCTTGCAAACTCGCTAACTTCTCTTGGCAATTTTGATCCAAATCAACTTCTATATCACTGCTAATCAACTTAGGAAAATAGCTTGATCTGGATCATATCAGCATCAGTCAAACCAGCCTATGATTAACCCATAGACATTAGGAGGCGGTTATGGACGTATTCTTTAGAGATTTTTTTAGCGACCCAGTACTATTTTTATCATTTGGTTTTTTAGGTGTTGTTATTAGTTTATGCCTTTTCTTTGTGTATTTTTTTATTAAAAAAGTACACGACGATGACACTCCTAACCAACTACATTAAGCACGACGCGCAAAGCCCCTATCAACTTGTTTGATTAGGGGCTTTTTATTGCGAAAAATTTGTTACACTCATAATTAAATTAGCTGAACAGTTTTAAATAATGCTTTCAAAATTTAAGCCTGCATGGTGGATGAGTAATCGTCATGTACAAACTATTATGCCACGGTTTTTTAGGCCTTTTCATACTACTCGCTACCAATTAGAGCTACTTGATACGCCAGATGGCGACTTTTTAGAGCTCGCTTGGTCATTACCAAAAAGCGATGATGCTCCGCTTGCTATCGTACTGCATGGCCTTGAAGGCAACATTAACAGTTTTTATGCCAAAGGCATGATGAAGGAGCTAAAAAAGCAGGGTTATAGTGTTGTTTTAATGCATTTTCGCAACTGTTCGACGCAAGCCAATAAACTTCCCCGTGCTTATCACAGTGGTGAAACTGGCGATCTTGATTTTTTTGTTAAGCAACTTAAACAGCAGTTTCCAAATCGCCCTATGGTTGCAGTTGGCTTTTCATTAGGAGGTAATGTACTGGCTAAGTATGTTGGTGAGCAAGGTAAGCAGTGTGTGCTCGAAGGCGCAGCGGTTGTTTCTGCACCTTATGATTTATCGCCATCGTGCCAAGTAATACGTAAGAGCCTTGGTAAAATATACCAAAAGTATTTGCTCGACCGAATGAAAAAGTCAATGCACCGTAAATTACCGCAAATTAAGCAACAAATCGATTTAACGCCAGAGCAATTAATGAAAATTGATGATTTATGGCAATTTGACGATCAGCTAACTGCCCCTCTACATGGTTTTGACGGCGCAGAAGATTACTACCAACAAGCCAGCGCTAAACCCTATTTAAAAAACATTACTACGCCAACTTTAATTGTGCATGCGAAAGACGATCCTATGCTATCAATTAAAGCAGTACCAAGTAGGCAAGATGTGAGTGAACATGTTACGCTGCGCATCTCAGAAAAGGGCGGCCACGTTGGGTTTATATCAGGTAACAACCCATTTAAACCTGTGTATTGGTTAGAACAAATCGTGCCTGAGTATTTCAATCAGCTAGTTAATAAAGAGCAGTTATGATCATTCCACACCAGCAACTCGATAAAGACACACTTTATAACTTAATCGAAAGCTATGTTTTACGTGAAGGCACCGATTACGGTGAACAAGAGTTCAGTATTGAAAGTAAAGTTGCACAAGTTAACCAGCAATTAAACAATGGCGATGCAATGGTATTTTTCTCTGAACTGCACGAATCGGTCACCATTATTTCGAAAAACGAATTCAAAGCTATGCAAAGTGAAGAGCAATTTAACGAGTAAACTTGTCAGCTTCACGATAAAACTTCACAATGGTTCTTTTACCTCAAGAGCCATTAAAATGATAAAACTAAGCTCAGTTGTGATCGCTATTTCTCTTGCCCTTACAGTTCAAGCACAAGCAACGACGACCCCCCCTTCAGATAAAGCAATTAAACTCACGCAAGATACCATTTTGATCGATACACATATCGATGTACCTTACCGTATTCACGCTAAATGGGCCGATGTAACCAAAGCCACCGATGGCGGTGATTTTGACTACCCTCGCGCGGTTGAGGGAGGTTTAAATGCCCCTTTTATGTCAATTTATATCCCTGCCAATTTAGAATTTGAAGGCAAAGGTAAAAGCTTTCAGCTAGCGAATCAATTAATCGATAGCATGGAAGCAATTGTGCAACGTGCTCCTGATAAATTTGCTATTGCAGACTCAACACAAGATATCGAGCAGCAATTTAAAGACAAGAAAATGTCGATTGCGATGGGTATGGAAAACGGCTCACCTATTGAAGGTGACATGAATAACCTGAAACACTTTTTTGACCGTGGGGTGCGTTATATCACCTTAGCTCATTCGCAAAGTAACCATATTTCTGATTCATCTTACGATATACGTCGTAAGTGGAAAGGCTTAAGCCCATTTGGTAAAAAGCTGGTCACTGAAATGAACAACATTGGTATGTTGGTCGATGTATCGCATATTTCTGATGATGCATTTTATCAAGTAATGGAAATCTCAAATGTGCCTGTCATCGCCTCACACTCTTCATTACGCAAATACACCCCTGGCTTTGAGCGCAATATGGATGATGACATGCTATTAGCGCTGAAAAAGAACGGTGGCGTTATCCAAATCAATTTTGGTTCAAGCTTTGTTACATCAAGCTCGCGTAATTGGTACGATCAATTAAATGACAAAAAAGACTCGGCGAAAAAGCAAGGCACTAAATTAAGCAAAGATTTTGATGCGATGTATCGTGCTAAAAACCCATTCCCGTTTGCCAGCCTTGCGCAAGTGCTTGATCATATTGATCACGTTGTTGAGCTAATTGGTATCGATTATGTGGGGATTGGCTCTGATTATGACGGTGTGGGTGACTCATTACCAATTGGTTTAAAAGATGTTTCAAGCTACCCTAACCTAGTGCAGGGTTTGATGGATCGAGGCTATAGCGACAAAGATATTAAAAAGATTTTAAGTGGCAATATGCTTAGAGTTTGGAAACAAGCTGAGCAATACGCAAAGCAACATTAAATTTTATGCGCTAGGCTTGGGCCTAGCGCTTATAGCCTCTGTGAACACCGCATTTTTATTGGCCCATATATTTTATCTTCATTTAACACACTTTTTAACAGACTTTTATAACCAAAAAAGATAAATTACCCATTTTAGAGGCGGATTATTTTATGGCTATAAACAAAGGAACTATCGCGATCACCATAGCAACACTTGCCTTGGTAATTGCCTGCTACGGAGCATTTTTTAAAGACAAGCCAAGCTCGCTTGATGACCCCACGCAGCAACCTTTGAGTCCCACTGTTGCTGTTAGTATTCCTGCACAATACCAACAATCTAATGAAGCCCTGATTGACGAGCTAAACAAGAAAGTGAGTTCGCTACAGCGCCAAATAGCTAACTTAAAGCTACAGGCACCGGGCTCTTATCAAGATCAAGATACCGACGAATTTAAAGAGCTAGTACTTAATGTGCTAGAAGAAAAACAGCAACAAGAAGCTGAAGAACTGCGCGAACAGAACCCGCTTTATGGCTTCTACGCAGATTTACCAAAAGACTATGATTTAAGAATCAAATCAGAACCTGATTATGCAAAACAAATAAACGCCCAATTAAGAGAGCAAATACTAGACCCAAATATGGCAGATTTAGATAGATTAGCGGCGCTGAGCCAGCTGCAAATGAATATGTTTATCTTGAATAAATCGAGCATGCCTGAGTATGACTATGAAGTAGTAGGCAACATTTTAAATTTAGCGAATAGCAGTAGCGACGAAAAATTTAAAATCCAAGCTATCGAGTTAACAACTCAAGCACCGATACTGGATCAACGCCTTGCAGAGCAGTTTACCAACTTGTTAGAACGAGACTCGAATGATTATGTTCGTCGCTTAGCCGCTCAAGGTTTGGTGGCGCAATACTATCAATCCCAAAATCAGAAAGATGACTACACGCAACAAATGGCGCAACACCTACTTGCAGTATATAACGACACCTCCGATAGTGCGGTCAGAGCAGCGCTTGATGAAATGATTGGCAACCAAGATATACTAGATGAGTTACGCAAAAGTGCTGGTTATTAACTTATAAAGTTCATATTTCTAGTCATGATCCAGCACCGTATTATGGCTATACTCTATTAAAACTACGCAAAACCTTGTAACCAGTTAAGTATGCTGACAGTTCAAACCAAGAGCGGGATTATCATTAATTATGAAGACACAGGCGACAGAACCGCGCCTGTTATAATTTTAATTATGGGTTTAGGTGCACAGCTGACTGTA
Source organism: Pseudoalteromonas mucoides (assembly GCF_049257175.1). Taxonomy (NCBI): domain Bacteria; kingdom Pseudomonadati; phylum Pseudomonadota; class Gammaproteobacteria; order Alteromonadales; family Pseudoalteromonadaceae; genus Pseudoalteromonas; species Pseudoalteromonas mucoides. Next base: position 37,123 of record NZ_JBMMUC010000006.1, on the reverse strand, counting down.
TGGCCGGATGAATTATATTTAGGCTTAGTAGCTAAAGGCTTTAGGGTAATCCGTTTTGATAACCGCGACACGGGGCTTTCAAGTCAACTTGAACAATTAGGCAATCCTAATTTATTTAAAGTATGGTTAAGTAAACGCCTCCCTGCTGCTTCTCACATCCCTTACACTTTGGATGATATGGCAAATGATGTGCTGGAGTTAATGGCTGCGTTAAAAATCAAAAAAACGCACCTAGTGGGCGCCTCAATGGGCGGTATGATTGCACAATTGATTGCTGCACAGCATAAAAAGAAGGTATTAAGTTTAACCTCAATTATGTCGAGCTCAAGTAAACCTAAGCTGTCGGCCTCTAGCTTAAAACTATTTTTACAGCTTGCAAAGTATCGCCGCTCTCAATCTAGTCGTGATGGCGCTATACATTATAATATAAAGCTAAATCAATTAATTGGCAGTCCAGCCTACCCACAAGATGAACTAGCTTTACGTAAACAAGCTACACTAGGAGTGGATAGAGCACACAACCCGCAAGGCTTTAACCGACAACTCGCAGCCATTGCCGCCAGTGATTGTCGGCAACATTTAATGCCAAAAATCAAAGCCCCGACCCTCGTAATACATGGCAGTTTAGACCCTGTCATGCCAGTAGCCGCTGGTAAAAAAACGGCAGCCCAAATCAGGAAGGCAAAATTAAAGATAGTAAATGGTATGGGCCACGACTTCCCGCCAGCATTAATGGCAAAAATGACCAAGTGGATCAGCAAACACGTTAAAAAAGCAGAACAAAAACGCGCACAGAAAAAGAACAAGCCATAAGCTATCAGCTATCAGCTATCAGCTATCAGCTATCAGCTATCAGCTATCAGCTATCAGCTATCAGCTATCAGCTATCAGCTATCAGCTATCAGCTATCAGCTATCAGCTGCAAAATTTTGTTCATATTAACTTATGTGTCAAGAGAATCTTGTCTTTCCTGACGGCTGACGGCTTAAAGCTGACAGCTCAAATCGCAGACATTAAAAAACCCGAGACAAAGCTCGGGTTTTTTAATGCTTAATGCATTACAACTGTTGATTACTCAACGATAGTTGCTACAACACCAGCACCTACAGTACGGCCACCTTCACGGATAGCGAAACGAAGACCTTCATCCATCGCGATTGGCGCGATTAGAGTTACAGTCATTTTAACGTTATCACCAGGCATTACCATTTCTACGCCGTCTGGTAACTGTACGTCACCAGTTACGTCAGTTGTACGGAAGTAGAACTGTGGACGGTAACCTTTGAAGAAAGGAGTATGACGACCACCTTCATCTTTAGAAAGTACGTATACTTCTGAAGTGAATGTAGTGTGTGGGTTGATTGAACCAGGCTTAGCTAGTACTTGACCACGTTCAACGTCTTCACGCTTAGTACCACGTAGAAGTGCACCAATGTTCTCACCAGCACGACCTTCGTCAAGAAGCTTACGGAACATCTCAACACCAGTACAAGTAGACTTAGTAGTCTCTTTGATACCAACGATTTCAACTTCGTCATTCACGTTGATGATACCAGCTTCAACACGACCAGTTACAACTGTACCACGGCCTTGGATTGAGAAAACATCTTCGATAGGCATGATGAATGGCTTATCGATGTCACGCTCTGGCTCTGGGATGTAAGAATCTAGTGCTTCTGCAAGCTCAACGATCTTGTCTTCCCACTGCTTTTCGCCTTCAAGTGCTTTAAGAGCAGAACCTTGAATTAGTGGTAAGTCATCACCTGGGAAGTCATATTCAGAAAGAAGTTCACGAACTTCCATTTCTACTAGCTCAAGTAGCTCTTCGTCATCAACCATGTCACATTTGTTCATGAATACGATGATGTAAGGAACGCCAACCTGACGAGAAAGTAGGATGTGCTCACGAGTTTGTGGCATAGGGCCGTCAGTTGCAGCAACAACTAGGATAGCGCCGTCCATTTGAGCAGCACCAGTGATCATGTTTTTAACATAATCGGCGTGTCCAGGACAGTCTACGTGTGCGTAGTGACGAGTAGGAGTATCGTACTCAACGTGTGAAGTTGAGATTGTGATACCACGCTCGCGCTCTTCTGGAGCATTATCGATTGATGCGAAGTCTTTAGCTACACCACCGTATACTTTTGCAAGTACGTTAGTGATTGCTGCAGTTAGGGTAGTTTTACCGTGGTCAACGTGGCCGATTGTACCAACGTTTACGTGCGGTTTTACGCGTTCAAACTTTTCTTTTGCCATGACGGAACCTATCAGTTTTGTTTATCTAGATTACATATGAAAATAATCCACCAGCAGGTAGATTAAATTAAATTTTTCAAATTTCAAATAGTATTTTCTGACAGATAAAGGAAGTAATCAAGAAGATTCGTATGACTGGTGCTGATAGGCAGATTTGAACTGCCGACCTCACCCTTACCAAGGGTGCGCTCTACCAACTGAGCTATATCAGCAACACCATAAACTGGAGCGGGCAGCGGGAATCGAACCCGCATCATCAGCTTGGAAGGCTGAGGTAATAGCCATTATACGATGCCCGCGTTAGGAACCTGTTCTTAATCTACCTCTAACCGTCAAGAATAAAGTGGTGGAGGGAGCTGGATTCGAACCAGCGAAGGCTGAGCCGTCAGATTTACAGTCTGATCCCTTTGGCCGCTCGGGAACCCCTCCACGATAATTCTTTACTAAGCACTTCCGGTAAAAGGAAAGTGGTGCCGACTAACCGAGTCGAACGGTTGACCTACTGATTACAAGTCAGTTGCTCTACCAGCTGAGCTAAGTCGGCACTGCTTTAGTACGGGGCGAGATATTAGAGTAAGGTTTATTGGGATGCAACAATAAATTTGAAAAAATTGTAATTTTTTAACTCAAATGCTCACAAATCAGGCAAAACGAGGTTTTTTTGTTACTTTTCGCTTAATTCGCGCCAATAGTTTAAACCCAACATCACCAAATGCTCAGCAAAAATAGCATCAGCAAATTGCGTTTGTAACAGTTTTGCATACCCCCCCGCTAAAATTAACTGCGGTTTTTTACTCGTTATATGTAATTTAGCTTGTTCAATTGCTCCCACTGTCGCCACTAACGCGCCATTTTTTAAACCATTGGGTGTGTTAACTCCAAGCTCAGTGTTAAACGGCGTTGCTTGATCGTCAAAAACTCGTTGAGTATTTTGCGTCAGTGAGCGGGTCATCAGTTCTAGCCCTGGGATGATCCAGCCACCTAAGTGTTGTCCATTAATGTTTAGTACATCAATGGTGGTTGCAGTGCCGGTGTCAACAATGATGCAATCTTGCTGCGGCCATAACTTATAAGCTGCAATAAGGGCTAACCAACGATCAATACCCAAGTTTTGAAATTGCGCATAGGCGCAGCTTAATCCATCAAGTTGTTTAGTCACTACAGCTTCAAAACAAGGAATCTTATGCCTACTTGCTCGTTTAATTAGCTCATCGAGTTGCTCACTCTTACCTACGCATGCATACACAACTTCTGTTACTTGTTGCCACTGTACTTTGTCTACATTGCAGCTTGTGATATTACCTTGGTTAAATAACGCTGCTTTTAACGCGGTATTACCTACATCTATCAACAGTCTCATAGCTGTGCTTTCCGTAAAGAAATCTCACCGCCATAATAACTCTTTGCTTCACCATCTTGGCGAATTCGAATACCACCATGCATATCTATTCCCTCACAAATACCTCGCCAGCTTCTATGCCCAGTATTTAGCTCAACACATTGCCCTGAAAAGGCATCTAGGGTATTCCATTGTTGATACATATCTTGTAAACCTGTTTGGCTGTATTGCGCCAAGCGCTGCTCTAAGTGAGAGGTAAGATGCGCAACGAGTTTGTTTTTATCTAATTGCGTTGTATGTTGGCTTAAATCTGTCCATGCTTGGTCTATTTGCTGACTAACGCTTTGTGGCATCTGTAAGTTTATGCCAATACCAATCACTAACTGACATGGCCCTTGGGGTTGCCCGTCAAGTTCAACTAATACACCAGCTAGCTTTTCTTTATTGAGGTAAATATCGTTTGGCCATTTGAGCTCAATATCTAACTGGTAGAGTGCTTTTAACGTATCGTAAACGGCAAGCCCTACCGCAATTGACATACCCATTGCCGCTTGAAGGCCGTCATCTAAACACCAGTAATAGCTATAATAAAGGTTTGCACCAAATGGCGACTGCCACACTCGCCCTCGACGCCCGCGCCCAGCTTGCTGCATTTCGGCTACAATCACAGTACCAGAGTCTAACTGTTGCTTTGCCGCTATACGGCGCATTAACTCACTATTCGTCGAGTCGATTATAGGCTGTACTTCTATTTGTGCTGTATCCGCCCCAAGGGCTTGGTAATAATGTTGAATTTTACTTTGCTCTAGTAAACCAACGGTATTATTCAAGCTATAACCTTTTCCATTCACTTTAAAAATATCAAGGCCCATCTCTTGTAAACTTTGTATGTGTTTACTCACAGCAGCGCGACTAATACCAAGCTGCTCTCCCAGTAACTGCCCTGAGATAAAGCCACCGTTATTTAATGCATTTAAAATAGCTAACCTATTTCCATCAGGCGCTTTCATGGCGTTTCCTCTAAATCAATATGACATTCACCGTCTCTTGCCATCAAGCGCACTTCATGTTGTAGCTGTATTTGATAGCACTGCCACACTTGCTGCTGAATATGTCGCACCATGGCAATTAAGTCAGCCCCAGTACTATTACCATGGTTAACTAACACTAGCGCTTGTTGTTGGTGCACTTCAATACCCGCTATTCGATACCCTTTTAAACCAGCCTGTTCGATTAACCACCCTGCAGCGATTTTGTGGTGTTTAGTGTCATAAATATAATGTGGTAATTGTGGATGCGTTTGTAGCAGCGTTTGCAGCTGGGAGTTGGTTATTATTGGGTTTTTAAAAAAGCTCCCCGCATTTGCCAGTTCATATGGGTTAGGCAATTTACTATTTCGTGTTTTGATCACTTGCTTAAAAATGTTTTTCGCACTGATATCCTCAAGCTGCTGTAATGGTCCATAACTTAATTCTGGCTGCCATTGTTTTGGTAAACAAAATCCAACTTGGGTGATCACCGCTTTATTTTTCAAGCTATGTTTAAAAATAGAGTCGCGATAGCCAAACTGGCACTCGACATTATTAATGCGTATAAACTGCTTGCTGGTGATATCAAAGTACTCAACATATTCAATAAACTTCGCCAGCTCAACGCCATAAGCACCAATATTTTGTACAGGTGCCGCCCCCACAGTACCCGGTATCAGTGCTAGATTTTCAAAGCCCGGCATACCATGCTCAAGCGTATAAATAACTAACTGGTGCCAGCTTTCTCCTGCAGCAACTTCCAGCAAATAGTCATGCTTTCGCTCGCCCGCAGTGATACCTTTAGTCGCCATTTTAATCACCTGACCTTGGTAGTCAGCTAAAAAAACGGTATTGCTACCCTCACCCAGAATACAAAAAGGGCTATCAAATGATTGCTGTTGTAATTGCGCGAGCTCAGTAATTTCAGTTAATTGTGAACACTGACTCGGTAATGAAAATGTGTGAAAAGCTTGCACAGAGTGAGTCACAAAATGCCTCAAAGGTTAATTGCCACTAATCGCATTAGTTTACCCCATCATCGCAAAACACGCATCAGATTGCAGAAATTGTTCAAAGTAGTTAGTCAATCGTGTTATAAAACCAGCACTTTTTATTTGTGTTCAGGGTAATTATGAAAATCACTCCTCTTTTTTTCAGCCTCGCAATGGCTGGTATGTGTTCTCAAGCGATGGCCAGTGCTGTTGATCAAAACTCATACGCGAACCTTAACGATGTTATTACAACCCACTTAAACCTTGATTTAGATATCGACTTTGATGACAAGCAATTAGAAGGTTTTGTTGAGCACACTCTTGAGTGGCAAAACAGTAACAGTAAAAAGCTCGTGCTTGATACTCGTGACTTAGATATCGATAAAGTCATGTATAAAACGCACAAGGGTGGCTGGAAAAAAGCAGATTTTACTCTCGCTAAACGCGACGATGTAAAAGGCTCAAAACTCACTATTAGCTTTAAAAGCCAAGCGCAAAAAGTACGTATTTACTATAATAGCCGACCAGAAGCCTCTGGCCTGCAGTGGCTAACACCAGAACAAACGGCGAGCAAAACTCACCCATTTATGTACAGCCAATCGCAAGCAATTCATGCCCGCAGTTGGTTACCGGTACAAGATACTCCAGCAATGCGTGTAACTTATACTGCACGTATTCATACCCCTGAAGATATTCGTGCGGTAATGAGTGCCGATAATAAAGATGCGCTCTATAAAGATGGTGATTACCACTTTGATATGCCGCAAGCAATTTCGCCTTACTTAATTGCAATTGGTGCGGGTAACTTAGAATTTAAAGCCATGTCTAAGCAAACGGGGATTTTTGCTGAACCAGAAATCCTTGATGCCTCAGTTGCCGAATTTAACGATACCCAAGCAATGATCGACAAAACCAATGAAATGTATGGTGAATATGCATGGGGTCGTTACGACTTATTAATGCTACCACCTAGTTTCCCATTTGGCGGCATGGAAAACCCACGTCTTTCATTTATTACCCCAACTGTAGTAGCTGGTGATAAGAGCTTGGTTAATCTAATTGCCCACGAACTCGCGCATTCGTGGTCTGGTAACTTAGTAACCAATGCAACGTGGGAAGATTTATGGCTAAACGAAGGGTTTACCTCATACGTTGAAAACCGCATTATGGAAGAAGTCTTTGGTCGTGACCGTGCCGTAATGGAACAAGCACTTGATGCCGCAGGCCTTCGCGCACAGCTTAAAACTATTGATGCACCAGATACACGCCTTAACTTAAAGCTTAATGGTCGTGATCCAGATGATGCTTTTAGTTCAGTACCTTACACCAAAGGTCAGCTCTTCTTAATCTACCTTGAAAACCAATTTGGTCGTGAAAAATTTGATGACTTCGTGAAAACCTACTTTAACGAATTTGCTTTTAAGTCATTAACAACGGCGCAGTTTGTCACTTACATCGAAGCTAACTTAATTAAAAAATACCCAGGTATTGTTAGCATGGATAAAGTTAACGAGTGGATTTTCCAGCCGGGTTTACCAAGTGATGCACCTAATCCTACGTCTGATGCGTTTGACAAAGTAGACGCTGCAACCACAACATGGTTACAAGGCTCTACAACTGCAGCACAGCTGCCAACAGCAAACTGGACAGTGCACGAGTGGTTACACTTTCTAAATAACCTACCACGAGACTTAAGCATTGAAAAAATGACTGAGTTAGACAACGAATTTAATCTAACTCAATCAACCAATGCTGAACGTGCCTTTGCATGGTACATGCTAGCTGTAGGCAATGGTTATCAACCAATTTATCCTTCGCTTGATAAGCACTTGTCAGGAATTGGCCGTCGTAAACTAATTGTGCCGCTGTATAAAGCATTAATTAAAAATGGCAAGCGTGAGTGGGCACATGATGTATACATCAAAGCACGCCCAGGCTACCACCCGCTAGCACAGGGTACTATTGATGATTTATTTGCTAAGTAAATAAATCACTTTAATTAAGGCGCTTAATTAGCGCCTTTTTTTATGACCTTATCTAAGAAAGCTTGCTGTTGTTGTGGGCTTGCTTGTTGCCACCAAAAATCTAACATAGCCGCAGCACTTGGTGCACCTTGTACCGTCGGTGCAGGAGCTGACTGAGAGATAGGTGCATTAACAGCAACAGGCGCAACTGCAACAGGTTGAGCTTGTGCAGTAGGTGCTGCAACAACGTGCGAACTGTGGCTTTGTTTTTGCTCTGTTGCACTATCTAAGGGAATACCTAACGATGATCCTTTAGCTTGTAAGCTCACTTGCGGTGACTCTGCAAATACTTTAGCCGCTACTGCATTGTCTGCACGATTAAACACAATGTCATAATCTTCGCCCTGCTCAATAGTGACTGATACCCAAAACGGTTCAGAGTCCACAACTTGATGATCGTCATACCCTTGTTCGTACAAATCTGTGTATTTAAGCTTAAATTTATATGTGCCTGGTGCGAGTTCTAACTCGTCCACGCGACTAAAAAATGAATGTTCAATTACTTTATCTCCCACTTGTAGCGGGACAATTTCTTCTGGGAAATAGACAGTTTCGGCCATCGCTGTTGCACTTAAACCTAACGATACAATAGTGCTTACCAATAGTAATTTACGCATAAAAACTCCTTCTGTTTGATTTCAGTTTGACACTGCAGGCAAAATTTGTCATTAGTGACTTAAGTACAAGCCAACACAGAGCCACAAAAATGACGACCGAAACAATTTTTACCAAAATCATTAATCGTGAAATTCCTGCAGATATTATTTACGAAGATGAACTATCTCTTGCCTTTAAGGATATCAACCCGCAGGCACCGTTTCATATTTTAATTATCCCAAAAAAAGCGATTGCAACAATTAACGATATTACAGAGCAAGATGCGCCTATCGTTGGCCATTTATACGTTGTAGCCGCTAAAATCGCGAAACAGCATGGATTTAGTGAAGATGGCTTTAGAGTAGTCATGAATTGCAACGAACATGGCGGGCAAACCGTTTACCATATTCATTTACATATGTTAGCAGGTAAAAGTATGGGGTGGCCTCCTTACCAAGACAAGCCAAAACTATAACTTAGCACTTTTCAACGTAAAAACTTTAAAATGCTAATACTAAAACACCAAAGTGCAAAACTTATATTTAACAGTTAGTTACAAATATGAGGCGGAATTTAATAAACAAGTAACGTGAAAAGTGCACTTTTCTTGTACGAATCTAGGAAATTTCTAATACGAAAGGGGTGGATTGCGTGGTAGGATTGATTAGTCAACTTTATTCAAGAGTATGTAAGTATGAGTAATTCAGCCTTTTTGTTACTAGATTTAGAGCCAATTAATACAATTGGTATTAATGTATTAGAGCCATTGTTAAAAACCCAAGGGCTAAATGTTACAACTGGAACTAATATTTTAGACGTTCCTGAAAACACTCGTTTATTGTTTATTGAAACTTCAAGTAACGATGCATGGGGAAAATTAAAAGAACAATTAGTAAATCTGCGCGTTAAATGCGATATCGTATTATTTAATTTAGATGAAAACCCTGAGCTTGCTAATCGAGCCTTATTAAGTGGTATTCGCGGTGTATTTTATACAACTGATAACGCAGATGTATTAATGAAAGGTATTCGTTTATTACTTGAAGATCAGCTTTGGTATCGCCGCGATATTATGTGTAATGCACTAAACCGTATGTTGCAGTTTAATAAAGACGCGCTACATAAGCTGACAGAGGGTGATATTGAGCCTGTTAAATTAACTAAGCGTGAAAAAGCAATTATTTCATTAATGAGTAACGGCTCTAAAAATAAAGAAATTGCCGAAGCACTTAGCATTAGCCCACACACAGTTAAAACACATTTATACAGTGCATTTAGAAAAACTAAGTGTCGTAACCGAATTGAGTTGCTTTCTTGGGCTCAACAAAATATTCCTGACGAAATTCGTTAAATATTTGCCCCCATTATAAAACAGGTACTTTTGTGCCTGTTTTACTTTGATAAATTGCTAAGCTTTAAAAATCCTATTATTCTGAACGAGTCTCTCTGATTTGCTTGGAATAAACATGCTCGACTCCCTCACTCTTTACTTTGCCAGCGCAGCTATGATGGCTGTGATGACACTGCTAAATTTTCTAACGTGGCGTACCAACAAACACACCCCAGGCACACTCCTTTTCATTTTTTATCCATTAGTACTTTTTGCCGCACTTATGAGTTTTGCCTTACATGGTAATATTGATAGCGTGCCAATTGTTATACTCGCGAATACACTTTGGTTTAGTGCATCAGTTATACATGCATTAGCAATCAGTCAGTTTTTTGATTACAGAGGTAAAGAATTAAACTTTTTTATCATCAGTACACTGTTCTGCGCAGCCCTACTAGTATACTTCACGGTTGTTGACTCAGATTTACGCAACAGAATACTTGCTGCTGATTTACAGCACCTAAGTGAAGCTATACTTTTATTATACTTATTTATCCGCTTTGCCAGAAAGCCCTACCCTAATGGCAGTATTGTTTATATATTTATTCTTTCAATTGTGAGCTGTATATATGCTGGGCGCGCCTTTTTAATGGAAGACGTCAACAATTTCCCCCTGTTAAAAGAGAACTGGTTTAGTGTTACTTTATTAGTCAATGGGGTAATAGCCCCCATGTTTTATACCACAGGTATGGCGCTGCTTTGTAATGAGCGACGCGAACAAAACCTTAACCAACTCACTGCTAAAGCACAAAAAGATCTCGAGATACGAGGCTTGTTTTTATCAACGATTAGTCATGAAATTCGCACCCCCCTTAATGGTATTTTAGGCAGTGCACAATTAATTCTTAATCAATCAAGTGATCCACGCGATAAACCTTACTGCGAAGCGATAATTAATTCAGCTGAGTCTTTGAATCTACTAGTAGATAAAGTACTCGACTACGCAAGCTTAGACCAACACAACGAAGCACTTTACGAAGAAGACATGGAGTTTAAAACTTGGCTACACAACTTATGCCTGTTATTAACGCCATTAGCAGAGCAAAAACGCCTGCACTTTGAGCTAATTTATAACCTACCTGAGCAAGCTTGTTATTATTGTGATCAACAAAAACTGCGTCAAATAATCATAAATTTAATGGGTAATGCAATTAAATTTACGGATCAAGGTGAAGTAAAAATTCGTGTCGAATTGCTCGAAGAGCGTCAGCTAGAACACCGTATTCGTATAAGTGTCATTGACTCAGGCCCTGGCATTGAAGATGATGAAATTGAATACCTCACCGAGCCTTATGTACAAAGCAATGCAGGTAAAGAAAAAGGCGGAACAGGCCTTGGTCTTGCGATCACCAGCAGGTTATTAGACAAACTAGGTTCTCGCTTAGATATCTTCAGCGAATTAGATAAAGGCAGTTCGTTTAGCTTTGATATTACGCTTGCATTAGGTGAATTGAGCTTGGTCGAACAGCGCCATCAATCGAAAGAATACATTACGGGACTTGATGTTTTACTGGTAGAAGATTTAGACCTGAATCAAAAAATAGCCATTGAATTTATGGCTGATGATGAACATAAAATCAAACTAGCTCGCGATGGCAAAAGTGCTATTAAATTGATGCAACAGCACCACTTTGATGTGGTTTTATTAGACATGAATTTACCCGACCTAACAGGACAAGAAGTACTCAAGACTTTAAAGGGGGTTGAGCATAAAAACCAACGCACACCCGTCCTTGCTTTTACTGCGAGCTTGAGCCCTGACGAAATAAAAGAATATTTTGCGCTTGGCATAAAAGACATTGTCGGCAAGCCAATAAAACACCATAAGCTACGCCAAGCTCTGAGCGACTCACAAAATAACCAAGCACCGATTATTGCCGTTGAACTTAGTGATGTGCTGTATGATGAAACTGCAGCCGAAACGTTAACAAGCTCATTTAATGAAGATGAAGTCTCTTCTATTTACAATGAGTTTGTACTTTCAGCCCGCAATAAGCTTATTCGCGCTCAACAGTTGCTTGATGAAGACAAAGAGCAATGCATTAAAGTACTGCATCGACAAGCAAGCACTGCACTACAGCTTGGCTTTAACCGCTATGGTATTGAACTTAAAAAAATAGAGCGCAGGCTCCTAGACAATAAGCCGCTTAAAGATTCACTTACAGAAGCCATCGTGCTGTGGCAAAGCAGTTTAGAGCAATACTTAAAGTATGTTAGAAGTGAGTTGAGTTAGCGAGTTGGCGAGTTGGCGAGTTGGCGAGTTGGCGAGATTAAAGTAACTAGGAGCAAGTACAATGGCTATTTTTAAAAACTTATTTCGCTGGCAGCGTGGCCGACAGCTTTCAGGTTATGACAAAATGCTGTTGTGTGGCGCGTATTGGCCGGTAAAATTCGACACTTACTTAATTAAGTTTCCTCTAGGTAGCGAAATAAAGCCGCACATAGATAAAGTACTTACCGGTAAACACTTTCGCTTAAATATTATCTTAAAACATGCCCAACAAGGTGGTGAATTTATTTGCGATAACACATTATTCCAAAACAGCCGGATAAAATTATTCAGACCCGATATTGCTCAGCATGCAGTGTCTAAAATAGAACAAGGAAATCGATACATATTAAGTATTGGTTGGGTCAAAGAGAGTTAATCTGCTAGTTTCGTCCATACTGATCATCAAAACGTTCAATATCACTTTCATCAAGTATGCTACCTGTTTGCACCTCGATCAATATCAGCGGCTCAGCTTGATTATTTGCTAAGTTGTGGATTTGCCCTGCAGCGATATAGCAGGATTTATCGGCAGTTAAAATTCTAGCTTTGTCATTAATACTGACATCAGCAATCCCCGATACCACCACCCAATGCTCAGCTCGATGCTGATGACGCTGAGTAGAGAGTCTACCGCCGCTATTAACCGTGATTTTTTTAACTTTAAAGCCACTTCCTTCCACTAGCACACGGTAGCTTCCCCAAGGTCGATAAACAGCCTGATGGTTAAGTAGCTTATCGCTTTGCTTATTCGCTAACTGGGCTAGGAGCTGTGGTAACTGATCTAATTGCGCTTTATTTGCCACTAATGTTGCATCGTGGGTATGAATAACTGCTAAGTTATTTACACCTAGAGCCGCGATAGTGTGGCCTTCTTCACTTTGCACAAGGTTATTTTCGCTATTAAACAACACGTCGTTATGGCTAGCATGATTGCCTAAACTATCTTTACTGGCACTTTGCCACAGCGCATTAAAGCTACCAACATCACTCCACTTAAGCGCCAAAGGTAGCACCACTACATTGTCGCTACGCTCTAATATTGCATAATCGATAGAGTCACTAGGACAGTTCTCAAGTGCAGTTTCATCTGCCCTTATAAACCTTAAATCTTGGCTAAAATTGGCAGCATCGGCAACAGCGCGGGCTATTTTTGGCGCAAACCTTCCCAGTTCGCGAAGGTAGCTTTTTGGCGTAAACAAAAACATGCCACTATTAAATGAGTATTCACCACTTGCCACATACTGTTGTGCCAGTTTTAGATCTGGTTTTTCTTTAAACTCATCAACTTGATAGCAATTTGAATTCGCTATTTTTACGCCTTGCTTAATATACCCATAACCACAATTCGCCGTATCTGGCTTGATTGAAAAAGTAACCAGTTTCCCTTGTTCGGCCATTGCGATTGCATCTGGGAATTGTTGCACTAAGTGTTCAAAGTTAACGATATAATGATCGGCAGGAATAACAAAAATAGGTGAGTCAATTCCCTGGGCTAATGCATACTGTGCAGCAAGTGCGATAGCTGGCGCCGTATTTCTTCCTTGTTGCTCTAATAAAATCGCTCTGGGTTCTACGCCTATGGCTTCACATTGATGACTGGCAATAAATCTATGCTGTTCATTACACACCAAAATAGCGTCACTGAAGCTATCGCCACTAACCCGCGTTAAGGTATTTTGTAATAGTGATTGCTCATCTAACAAAGGAAGAAATTGTTTTGGCATTGCTTGGCGAGATAAAGGCCATAACCTTGATCCTATTCCACCAGCGAGAATTACAGGAGTAATTGAAGACATTTACCAGCCACAGCTTGATTTAATAGCGCTATTCTAACAGAGAATTAGACTCTTTTAATATGTTACAGCTAATAGCTCATATCGAGGGCTCTACTTTCGCCTTAAGAATAATCGAAATATATCCAATAAATAAGTTACATAAATTACTCAATTGCTAAACTACCACCAAGTAAACTAAATTTATGTTTTGTGTATTCTAAGGATTAATAATGCGAGCGTTGTTATGTTTTTTTGTGTTAACCATAGCTGGCTCAAGCCAAGCTGCAACCACCGTGTTCCAATGTGAAAAAAATGGTATTGCTATATTTAGTCAATTCCCATGTGATGAAAATGCCAAAAAAGTAAATATTAAAACGCCTAATATAGCGCAAACTCAAAATGAACAAGCTCAAAAAAACACTCTAGACTCTGTGGATAGCTATCTCACAATACAAAAAGTTGATCGTGAGATTGCTGAGCATCAACAGGCAATAAAAAAACTAAAAGAAACGGTTGCAAAGAAAAAGCAAAAAATTAACTACATGACCCAAGACACCGCCAATCGCATGGGTGCCAGCTCCATTGCAGCTGCAATTGCTCAACGCACTGATGAGTTAAAAAGTTATTTTGAGCCACAAATAAACAGCCATGAAAAACAAATTAAAGCTCTCAGCGCATTAAAAGATGACTTACGTCAACAATCAGGTCTCTAGAACGCCTTTAACAACTGCGACAAACTGCTCAATGTCTTTTTCATCATTATAAATATGCGGTGAAACTCTGATCCCATACGCTCTTTCGTCAACACTGATATTCGCAGCTGTGAGGGCATGCATCACATCAGTTTGTTGCTGTGCAAAATGAAGAATTGCTGTACCACTAGAGGCTTGTGCTGAACTGGGTGAAACCTGATATTCACTCAAAGCCAAATTTAGCTGGGCTAACAACTTAAGGTTATGCTCACGAACAAATGCAGCGCCCAATTTTGCAAAGTATGCAATGCTATGTCCTGCGATCACATAAGGAGCAATCGAAGGGGTTCCCCCCCAAAAACGAAGTGCCGTCGCATTATAATCAAAATGATTAATATCAAACTCAAAGGGGTTTTGATGTGAAAACCAACCTACATCTGTCGGTTGGCAAAGTTCGAGTTGCGCTTCACTGATCCATAAATAGGCCGCGCCAGGCCCTGAACACAACCACTTTACACTGGAGCCAATCATAAAATCGACTTCAACGGTTGCTAAGTCGAGCGCTAAGACACCCGCAGATTGTGCTACATCCACTAAACTTAAGCAGTTATTGCGCTTACATAACTGTGTAATGTCGCTAACAGGAGCTTGTTGGCCGGTGTTGGAGTAAGCATGACTAATAAACACTAAGTCAGTATCTGATTTTATATATTGCTGCCAAACATTAATATCTGTTAAGTCTAACTCACTGGGTATATAGTCAATCTGAGCGTCTGCAGCCAACGCTTTTTGCATAACAAAACCCATACTCGGGAAATCGCTTTGCGCCATTAATACTCTGCATTTACTTTGCTTTAACCTTGGGTGCGACATTAATATTTTAGTTAATGCACTGGATAAATTAACCTGCGGACAAAAAAGCGCTTGATTACTGTTAAATAAATCACTCAAAGCCTGAGTGAAACGCTCAATAGCACTTAACCATTGTTGCCATGGCTCTTTGTTAGTCGTTTGCCAAGGTGAAAAGAAGTGCTCGTTGAAATCGCTTTGACTGCTTTTCAATGCGCGGCCAACCGAGTGATTTAATAAGTAACACCCAGCGCTAAGGTTAAAATCCTCTTTATACATTTATTTTTTCACCCACTTTTTTAGCTGCGATAAATCATCATAGCGAGTTTTTATATCGTCTCGCTTAGCCGCAGCACGGCGATCTCTCAGTTTTTCAAGTGAATCTAACAAAACATGCAGTGGTGGCCCACTCGCCGTCACTTTTTGCATGTGTTGCTGCTGCATTTGCTGAGCAGGTTGCGCTATAAATTTACTAACCAACTGATTATGATGGCCAATTGCCGTATCACCATGAAGCTTACAGACCTGAATAAACAGTTTTACATTGGTTTGAAACCAATCATTTTCATGCATTTCTGATGCGGCTAAAAAATCATCCATAATACTTGGCATGCGCATTGATTCACGAAGTATTTGTTGATCTTCTGGCATCATATATAAAAATTTATCCACTAGCATTTGAGAGTAACTTGGCTCATTTGCAAAACATAACCCCAACAGCATATCAATTACATTAATTCCTGCAAAATCTCCCGCATTTGCGCCGCGATAAACTTCCTTGCCAACTCGGTACGGCTTGTAATAAGGGCGAACGCAAAAAAAGAAGCGCTCAGTATCGAGCTGTGTATATAACGCGTTATTTGATTCAATAACATCTAGCAGTGCCGCTTTTGCAACTTTAAGTAAATCACCGCACAAAGGGTGTGAAATACCTAAAGGTTGTATCTTTAACAATGCATCGGCTGCTCGCTTATACGCCAAGATACCTTTCGTGTTGTAATCAATAAACAGTTTCTCATCAGGTAAGTCTGTAAAGCGTTTATATAAACCATTCACGGCTTTATTGTGCGTAGTTAAATGCGCAGTAGCAAAACGTGGAGTCACCCCAATCGAAGCGCCTATGTGCATTGCTAAAGCCGACGCTTCAACAAGTGGCGATGTTGTTTCTCGTGACGGCTCAGTGATTTCATGACGACGACACGCTGCCATAAATAAGCCCACATTGCCGAGTAAATCAAATGCGCTGTCAAAGCCTTCATCTGTATTGCCTTCAGCTAACAATTTACTTATATGAGTATTCCCTTCAAGCTCTAGTTGATGCTTATATTGCTCCCCTACAAGCTCCACATTAGCTTTATCATCTTGCTGCCAATATAACTTCTCCAAGTTAGTATTTATTTCAACAAACCGAGTTCTGAGCCACTCGTCAAATGCTTGAGTATTTTTACTCATATTTACTTTATCCAGTATTTTTTATTGCATTTATGTTAACAGATAGCATAGAGTAGTAATCAGCAAAACCCCTACAAATTACTAGTAAAATTAGTGGTTTTAACCATTTAATAATGAAATTTCAAAGAAATCCTACAATTTATGAGTTTAGATAAAAAAGATAGAGAGCTGTTAATTCGCCTGCAAGATAATGCGCGTAGCCCTATTTCACAATTGGCCAGCGAGGTAAACCTGTCTGATACTCCCTGTTTAAGACGCATAAAAAAGCTCGAAAACACTGGGGTTATTAGTGGCTACCATGGCGCAATTAATCCAAAAAAGGTTGGCTTAAATGTTTTAGTGTATGCATTTGTTAGATTAAGCCAAAACTCTGTCAATGCAGCCAATGCTTTTGAAGAGCAGGTGGAAAAGCTAAGCTATGTTTTAGAGTGTGGGGTGATTTCTGGCAGCTATGATTATTTACTAAAAATAGTCGCTACTGATTTAGAAAGCTACGAACACTTTGTTAAATATAAGCTTGGAAGCATTGATTGTATTGCAAATATTGAGTCAACTATTGTTTTAAAGCAAGCTTTTAGTAAAAAGCAATTACCATTATAAAAAGCCCCCTTTTTTGTACTATTTAGCTATACTGAAACGAACATAAAAATAAATACAACAGGATGCACGTGAAAGTATTTCAGTCTAAAATAAGTTCTTTATGCTTTTACGTCATTCTCTGCGCTGCCTATTTCCTGAGCGGAAAATTACTCACGAATTTCGCATTCCAATCTCAGGTCATTCCTATCTGGTTACCAGCGGGTATTGCACTTGTGGGTTGCTTTATTTGGTGGTGGCGATTTATCCCCGCCCTTTTTATTGCCTCAGTTGCATTTAACCTCAGTGCTGGAGAAAGCAGCATCAATGATAATGTGCTTGTTGGTAATACATTAAATGAGGTTTTATTAATAGGCTTAGGAGTAGTGCTACAAGCCATGGTAGGGGCTAGCTTGTTAAAGTATTGGTTAGGGCATCCTCTTTACCTTAAAACTCGAAAAGCGATCATCTTCTTTATCTTTATCGTAGGTATAGTCGTAAGCCTCATTTCTGCCAATATTGGCGTATACGCTCTAAGTATCTTTAACCCCGCTTACAGCATTAATAATCACTGGAGTAATGTATTGTACTGGTGGCTGGGTGATGCTTTAGGTGTGTTAATAACAACGCCTTTATTACTTGCTTTACTACAAACTAAAAATAAGCGATACAACCTAACCTCCCTCCCTACCATTTTAGTATGCTCGGTATTGCTAGTGTCGGTTGCAATGACGACAAAACTCTATAATCAAGAAAGTAGCTCTAACGCGTTACAAATAGCGAATCGAGAAGCGCTGATCATTGAAAATAGCCTATTTCGCTATTTAAATCGTAGTCAAATTGCAGTGCAAAGCCTCGCAAGCCAGATGCAATCTGATCCTAACCTAACATTACAAGAATTTTATAGTTATGCATCAGAGTTACTCTCACAACATGCTTTTATAAAAGCATTGTCTTGGAATGAAAAAATCAACCAACAACAAATACCTAAACTCCGTAGTGAGTTAAAAGATATTTATCATGTGGATATTGAAATCAAAGGTGACCCCTTATCCACAAACGACCCACTTGTAGTGGTAAAGTACATAGCACCTTTTACTCAAAATCAATCTGCACTTGGTTTTAATGTGTTCTCGCGTGCCGATAGGCGTCAAACGTTATTAGATCCCAGTATTAAATATCAGCCTGTAGGAACTAAAATAATAAAACTGGTGCAAACGGATCAACCTGAGCCAGCTTATTTACTTTTTGCTCCCGTGTTTAAACAAAACAATGAACAAGCGACTATAAAAGGGTATGCAACAGGGGTATTTCTAGTAAGAAATATCATTGAGCAAGCAATTACCCAAGAGCAAGTCGATATGTTCAATATCGTTATTTATGAAGATAAAGCACACCCTGCTTTTTTTATTAATGGGCAAGAGAGCAATAAAAAGAACGCCATATTTTCAACGATTAAGGTTAACTTTTCTGGACAAACCTGGTTTATCGATTTAACCATAAAAGATGAGTTTATCCCCCATTACACGAATCAACTGACTTTATTTTTACTTGTATTACAGGTCGTGGTTTGTAGCCTTATCCTCATGGTTTTATTGTTGTTTAACCACCAGCATATCGCACTTTCTCGGTTAGTATCTGAGCGCACCCGTTCACTTGAAAATGCGAAAAAACAGTCCGATGAAGCCAATAAAGCGAAAAGTCGCTTTTTAGCAAATATGAGTCATGAAATTCGTACACCTTTAAATGCAGTGATTGGTTTTTCAAGTTTAGCGAAAAAAGAAGACAATATAGAGACTTTAACTCATTACCTTAATCAAATTAATTTAGCATCAAAGTCACTTTTGAACTTAGTAAATGATGTATTAGACATATCTAAAATTGAATCTCAAAAGCTAGTTTTAGAGAGCCGCCCTTTTGATTTAAATGGGCTGCTAGAGCGTATTAATAGCATGTTCAAATCCACAGCTGAAAATAAAGGTATCAGCTGGCATTGCAATAATAATCTACCTCATGACACATGGTTTGAAGGTGATGCAATGCGGATTGAGCAAATACTCTTAAATTTATGTAGTAATGCAATTAAGTTTACTCATCAAGGTGAAGTAAGTATTAATGCAACTGTTTTCAAAACAATCGATGATAAAATGGGTATCTCTATCAGTGTAAAAGACAGTGGCATTGGTATCCCAGATTCAGAACAAGACAAACTTTTTGATGCTTTTACTCAGGCGGATGATTCAACTTCTAGGCGCTTTGGTGGAACAGGTCTTGGTTTAACAATTGCTAAAGAACTTAGTTTATTAATGTCTGGTGATATTTCTTTGCACAGTAAGGAAGGTGAAGGCTCCACATTTACTTTGAATCTTGAGCTTGTAACATGTCCAGCACAAATGAAATTACAACAAATCAAAAGCGATATTGATTTAAGTAAGCTAAAAGTACTTGTTGCTGAAGATAACTCAGTAAATCAACTCGTAATAAAAGCAATGCTCGACTCGTTAAATATAAAACCGACCTTAGTTGAAAATGGTGAGCTTGCCGTTGAGCAAGTAAAAAATAATGAGTTTGATATTATTTTAATGGACTGCCAAATGCCGGTGATGGATGGTTACAAAGCCACCGCCTTAATTCGCCAATTTAAAACAGTTGAGCAGCTACCTATAATAGCGCTCACAGCTGACGTAATGCCTCAAGATAAAGCGCATGCGTTAGCCATCGGCTTTAATCAACACCTTGCAAAACCGCTTGAACTCGATAAGCTAACACTGTGCCTTACTCAATATGTAGATAATGATGAAAATTAAAGGATTTTTCAGCTCACTTGGTTTATTCATTTCACTCAGTTTTAGCAGCCCAGTGCTGGCAACTAGTAATGATAATTGTGTAAACCAGTTAACAGATCTCGACTTTATAGCAAAAAGTAAAGAACAAGGTTTATTGCGTTTTACCAAGCAACAACCCGAGCAAATATTTTCATATCAATCTAGCATCAGCTTTTCAGAATATTTAGATTTTGCCTATCAATATATTACACAAAGTAACCCACGAGCAAAAATGCCCTGTCCTGTGTTAACACCAACCTATAAACAACTTGTAGAGCAAGGTTCACGGCCAGAAAAAGCAAATATTGCCGATATTATTGCCCCTTTCGAATTACGCCAACCGAATAATGATAAAGTCGCCCTACTAATTCATGGCTTAACGGACTCGCCTTTTACTTTTCATGATCTAGCGCAGATTTATTTTCAACAAGGTTATAGTGTTAGAACCATACTATTACCTGGCCATGGTACTGCTGCAGATGCCCTACAAACTATCAATGCACAGCAATGGCAAGACGCTACTGACTACGCGATTAAACGCACGTTAAAAGATTATGAAAACGTAGTACTAGGTGGTTATTCGACGGGTGCGGCATTACTTATAAACTACTTAACCACTCACTCTGTTGATGAGAAAATCAAAGCGCTCATGCTCTTTTCTCCTGCAAGTGAGCCTCATAACAAAAATGGTTGGTTAGCAAAATGGATTGATTTAATTCCATTTGTTGATTGGATAGATGAAGACGCTGACATCGACTTTGCCAAGTATGAGTCGTTCCCTTGGAATGCTGCTGCTGCCGCAGATGATGCAATGGCAACGATTGAGTTAACAAGTATTAAAAAACGCAATTTACCTAACATTCCTGTTTTTAGTGTTTTAAGTGATATAGATACCACTATTGATAGCCAAGCAACCCTGGCATTACTTAACACACTACACGATAAAAAAGCTCGTCCTCAAAACGACTTAGACACCCTTATTTTATACGGTGATAAGCAAGCAATACCGACAAGCTTTGCTGAAGATTACACTATTTATAATCCTCAGTGCGTAAATAAAAATTGTAAAAACATTCGTGGAATATCACATATTGCTGTGGTTAATTCTCCGAATAACCCACATTATGGCAGTAAAGGGGCTTATCGTAATTGCGGCAGCCACCTTGATGATGAAATACTTTACCAACAATGTAAAACGATAGAGAAACCTAACATAGGTGAACGCACAGCTGATAACTTAGCTCAATATAAACCTTTTCAGCGCTTAACGTATAATCCTTATTTTGACGAACTAAGTCAGCAAATTCAGCAGTTTTTACACGCAGTTGAACAACAATAGAGCCGTTTATGTCACGTTTTCGTCACCATTGGTTTAGCGCTATTAGTGAAATAGATGCCAGCGTTTGGCAGTCTTTTTTTGGCGATAACCCATTTACTGATCACGCCTTTTTATTTGCATTAGAGCAAAGCCACTGCGTGAGTAAAGCCAGTGGTTGGCAGCCTATGCACTTAGCTATTTACGAAAATGACGAAATCGTCGCGCTCGCACCTGGTTATTTAAAAGGTCATTCTTATGGTGAATATGTATTTGATTGGGCATGGGCAGAAGCCTATCAGCAACATGGCATAGCCTATTACCCTAAATGGTTATGCGGCTCACCGTTTAGCCCTATTGAAGGGGAGCGTATTGCGATACATGCGAATGATTCAGATGCTGTGAATGAGTACATTACGCAGTTACTTAACGAGCATTGCCAACAAAATGGCTGGTCTGGTTGGCATATTAACTTTTGCCCGAAACAACAAGTTAATGACTTTGTAGACCTTAATGCAATGGCCCGTATCGGTGTACAGTTTCAGTGGTTTAACCGCCGCTATAAAAGCTTTACTGACTTTTTACAAAACTTAAGCGCCAGAAAGCGCAAAGCAGTCAAAAAAGAACGCAACAAAATCACTCAGCAAGGTATAACGATTAAATGGTTACAAGGCAATCAGATTACGCGCGAAGTAGTCAGTCAATTTTGTGAGTTTTATCAGCGTACATATCTAAAACGCTCTGGCCACATGGGCTATTTAAACCATGAATTTTTTATCTTATTACATGCTTTAATGTTAGATAAATTGGTGATCATGCACGCTCTGAAAGACGAAAAAATAATCGCAGCAACGCTGAGCTTTAAAAGTGATGACACGTTATATGGCCGATATTGGGGAGCCAGTGAAGAAGTAGATTGCCTGCATTTCGAGCTGTGTTACTATCAAGGCATTGAGTACTGCATTAGCAATGAATTAAATTGCTTTCATTCAGGTGCTCAAGGCGAACATAAAATAGCCCGCGGTTTTGAGCCTGTTGTTACGCATTCGATTCACACTATAATAGACCAAGACTTTAGCCTCGCGATTGCTGATTTTTTAAAGCGAGAACGACGGCACACTCTAGCTTACCAGCAACACTGTGAGACCCTATTACCTTTTAAACAAGATGTTTAAACACTAATAATTGGTTATTAGCAGGCATTTGGTTATCACTCAAAAGTGTTAAACCAGCTTGCTGCGCAAGTTTAATAATGAGTTCAACGTCGCGAATACCACTTTGACTATCTTGCTGTTTTAGAAACTCATCAAAGCGCTGATTACTATCACTGGTAAATTGGCCTTGATACTTAAATGGGCCATAAATACACAGTATACCCGCAGGCGCTAAGTGCTTTTTTACACCTGCAAAGAACTGCTCGACTAATGACCAACTTACAATGTGCAGCGTATTAGCAGTGTAAATAGCCTCCACTTTTTCAACTGGCCAATCATGATTTAAATCTAATGTTAAAGGTGAGTGTAAGTTACTTAGTTTAGCATCATCTAACCACTGCAATATTCCAGCATGATTAATTGGACGGTCACTGGTGTACCACTGCAAATGAGTTAAATGCGTCGCAAAATGCACACTGTGCTGCCCCGTTCCCGATCCCACTTCTAACACATCTTGCGTGTCACTTAGGTATTGCTGTAAAACAGCCAAGATAGGCCCTTTATTATTTTCACAAGCTTGAGAAAATGGTTTATTCATTCTTTTTTACGCACCACAATCAGGAATTTATGCACAATAGTAAAGCAAATTTAATTACTTTTGTCGTGTCAAAAAAACGATATTTATTTTTAACACATAAAAATCATGCGGTTATATGTTATTACTCAAGTTGGTATAGCTTATGCTACAAGTAATGTGAACCCATAAATAGGAGAAGACAATGTATATATCACCCTACACCGCACTCGATGCTGCTATCGCCGCGAGTGAAAAGCCCGTAAGCGAAAAAACAAACTGTGACGAAAGAGCTACCGTAATTGATTTACTATCACAAACAAATCAACTAAATAAGGCTCAGAAAAAGCATGAAACAGATCAAATTTTCATTCTTGGTTATAATTAATACCCTAAAATTTCGACAAGTTTTACACATTCAAACTTGCACCAAAACCGAATAGCTGTAATGATAACAATTATCGTTACAGCTATTCGGTTTTATTATGCACGAACACCAAGCAATGCTTTATTATCAACAACAAATGAAGTGTATTTGCCAACGTCCAGGACTACATGCCCCCGCTTTAGTTGCAAACTATATTGAAGCTGGCCTCAATGCCGCACGCTATTACGAAAAAAGCCAAAGTGTCTTGCTCCAAGAACTCTATTTAAGACGCACTTTTCATGAAATTCTCAACAAAATGTGCGATTCTTTAATTCATTGCGCAATACGTAAGCAATGTTCAGAGCAACTATACAAACCCTTATTGGCGTTAAAACGTTTTTATAGAACCCATAACGGTAACGAAAAATATCTTATCCTTGAACGAGAAGCACGTATTCTCAGTCACGAATTCAACCCTTTTTAGGAGCTTTTATGAGCGAGTATAGAACTGAAACCGACAGCATGGGCGAATTACAAGTACCAGCCGATGCGCTTTACCAAGCACAGACCCAACGTGCGGTTAATAATTTTAGTATTAGTGGTTTAGCCATGCCAAAACAATTTATTACGGCATTGGCATACGTTAAACAAGCTGCCGCACAAAGCAACTGCGAACTAGGTCATTTAGACAAACAAAAAGCACAGGCAATAGAACGCGCCTGCCAAGAAATAATTGATGGCCAACATTTAGATCACTTTCCAATTGATGTGTTTCAAACCGGCTCAGGCACCAGTACCAACATGAATGCCAACGAAGTCATAGCAACACTTGCTAGTCGCTATAATGACGAGCTAATTCACCCAAATGATGATGTGAATATGGGTCAAAGTTCAAATGATGTGATCCCAACGACTATCGCTGTTAGCAGTGTGATTAATGTTGTTTATGAGCTGTTTCCAGCCCTTGATCAGCTATCACAGATGCTAGAGCGTAAAAAAGCTGAAGTAGGCGATATAGTTAAAACTGGACGTACCCACCTAATGGATGCAATGCCTGTCACTTTTAGTCAAACTCTAAATACCTGGCAACATCAAATTGATACCGCTATGGCGGCTATTCGCCATAGCTTAGATGGCGTATCAGCACTTGCACAGGGTGGAACAGCCGTTGGTACTGGTGTAAATGCAGATCCCCAATTTGCTGAGCAATTTTGTAAAAACTTAAGCACTAATGTAGGCATACGCTTTGTGCCCAGTAAAAACTTTTTCTATAACATTGGCTCACAAGACGCCATTGTTTCATTATCAGGGCAACTAAAAGTACTTGCCGTAGCACAAATGAAAATAGCCAATGATTTACGTTGGATGAACTCAGGACCACTCGCTGGGCTAGGTGAAATTGAACTTGAAGCATTACAACCAGGCTCTTCAATTATGCCTGGTAAAGTAAACCCTGTGATCCCAGAAGCCGCAGCAATGGTCAGCGCGCAAGTTATTGGTAATGACGCCACGATTACTGTTGCAGGACAATCTGGCAACTTTGAGCTTAATGTCATGTTGCCAGTCATTGCCTACAATATATTGCAAAGTATAGAGTTACTTGCAAATAGTAGCCGCGCATTAGCTGATAAAGCAATTCGAACGTTTAAGGTCAATCAACCAAACATTGACAAAGCATTGGCAAAAAACCCAATTTTAGTCACAGCCCTAAACCCTGTTATTGGCTATGCAAAAGCCGCTAAAATTGCCAAGCAAGCGTATCAAAGTGGTCAGCCAATCATTGATGTCGCAGAGCAAGAAACGCAGCTATCTCGCGCTGATTTAGAAGAATTACTCAACCCCACCAAGCTAACCCAAGGCGGTTTATAATCTACCTATGAAACCCGTTATTTTATTTAAGTAACGGGTTTACCTTTTGAATGTAATAGTTTTTATTGCTGTGTTATGTGCAAAGTGTATGATAGTGATTACTTGTTAATCACTATAAAGGTTCGTTATGCGCTTTTCATTATGTGTTGTTATATTGCCTCTTTTTATTGTTGGCTGCTCTGATGCTGCAACACCAGAGGCTGAGCAATTAAAACCAGCACCCACCGCTTTAGCCAAAAATAATCATGCCGTGGCTATAGGTGATAAAAGCAAAGCCGCGTCAGGAGAAGCAATTCAAGCAGCTCACGGACAATTAAAAACACTCACCGAAGATCTTAGCTGCGATACTAGCGCACAATGCAAGGTATTGCCTGTAGGGAGTAGAGCCTGTGGTGGGCCAAGTAGCTACCTTGTTTTTTCAACTAAAAACAACGATAGTCAAAAAGTTGAACAAGCAGCAAAACACATAACAACCCTCGAAAGCCAATTTAATGCCCAAACCGGCATGGTCAGTATATGCCAGCATTTAACTAAACCAGCAGCACAGTGTAGTAGCAATAAATGTGTTAAAGTTACTGGCAATGCAACAAGTGTTTATTAAAGGAATTAATATGAAGTGCGTTTCATATTCTAGAGCGCTGGCAATTGCAGCCAGCCTATTTATTATTACCGGCTGTGAAAGTACGTTTGATACTAGTTCATCAGGTTCAGTTAGTTTGTCTAAAGCAAACAGCGCATTATCTAAGCTAGTTGAAGATACCAGCTGTACAGCAAGCTTTCAGTGTAAAGTTCTTGAGGTAGGTCAACGAGCGTGTGGCGGGCCCAGCAGGTACTTGGTATATTCAGCTTTAAATACTGAGCAAGAAGCCGCAGAGCAGTTAGCTCAACAAGTAACTGAACAAGAAGCACTTGAGAATCAAGCGAGTGGAGCAAGCGATTGCTCACCGGTTTTACCAGTACAAGCTCTGTGTATTAATCAACAATGCCAAGCATTTGAAATTAAATAACGCTTTTCTTACTGCGCTAAACCATCAAGGGGATTAGCGCTGATATTACTAATACGCCAATAATACACACACCCGCTTTAAATATATGCTGCATTGGCATTTGCTTTTTTACCCAGTAAGCGTAAATAAATCGCACAAAGTAACTCGCAGCAGTACCAAATAAAGCGAAAATAATTAAATAAGCGATTAAAACGATATTCACGGCAACTCATTTTTTATTAGGATATGAGCCCTCAGTGTAAGGGCTTATATTTAAGAAGGCAAAACTGTGGCTATTTTTTATTACTGTGGGCAATAAGTAATTCAGCGACTTGTTGCTTAACTGCTCGTTTGTCATCGACTGCAACACCAAAGCGTTCAGCTAGTAATGCAATTTCTTCATCATTGAGATTAAATGACAACCTTTGACGCGTTTTTTTTGATTTAACATCGAGCGCTAAAATTTTACGGATCATATCTGAAGGGGTTAGCTCCTGATCAATCGCCTGCTTTTTGATTGATTTTTGCACTTCGCTACTTAAATCAAAGGCCATTTGCGTTGCTCTTACAGCTTGCTCTTGGCGTTGCCATTTAGCCTTAGCATCACTCACTTTGCATCTCCAGGGAATAAATCCACAATATCGGAAATTGGTCTCGTCAGTGTAAGTGATACTTCGGTTTCACCACCATCCCAAATTTCAATATTTAAGCTGTGGCTTTCATCGTCAGAGGCTAAGCATATCATCTCACAGGGCTCGCCACCTTCTTGCTCATATCGCGGTAATGGCTGCTTGCGATAATCTTGCTTATGAAAATAACAAACATACGGCGATTCACTTTGCTGATAACTTTTGCCTAAAAACTGCATAAAGCGCTCGGGTGTATTTTTTACTTCTATAAAAGTGAGAGACTCTTCGTCAAAAATACGCGCAAACTCGTCGAGGGTAAAAATATCATCTACTTCATCACGTTGAATCTTTATTGAAAAATTAGCCCACTGCTCGCCATCTTCCATTTCAATTTGTAAAAAAACAACTTGTCCGCTGTTAGTTTCTAAAACAAACTCGGTATCGCTACTGTGCTGGTATTGATAGGTTTGCACATCAATCACTCGCACCGTTTGCCCTTTTAACCAACTAGGGTAAGCAAACGAATCAATGATGCTTAGCATATCGCCTTTTTGCAGCTCACTAGCATGAGTTAATTGACGTTCTGGGGCTTTTTTAGATTTAAAGAAATTAAACATAGACTGCCTCTTAAGCAAAAAAGGTAACGCGCTGGTGCTGCGTTACCTTTTAAAATTTATAGCTGATGATTAGCCGTTTTGTTTAGCCTTAATGCGCGCTAATATATCTGCGCTTTTCGGGCTGCTATCACCAATACCTGCTTCAGCCATTTTAGCTTTTAAATCGCCGCCACTGGTTTCAGCTTCAAGTTCTTTTGCAGCACCTAGTTGGTCGCTACGATCTTGTTGGCGCTTTTTAATACGCTCAAGCGATTGACGAGCATTGGTCATCGACGAGCTATTCGTATTTAAAGTGCTATTAACAGCCATAGTCGCTTGTTGCACACTTTCTGTGGTTTTAACCATAGTAAGCTGACGTTGATTTTCTTTAATCGATTTTTCAGCATCTTTTACTTGCTGCTTTAATGTCACGATGTGATTACTAAAACCTGCCAACACTTGCTCGTGTTCAGCTTTTTCGTTTTCGAAGTCGCCAATTTTTTCAGCAATTTCTAAAGCAAGTGCTTCGTTACCTTTTTCAAGTGCTTGACCTGCATAGGCTTCGTGCTCAGCAATTGAGGCATCAAGTGCACTTAAAGCACGCTTAGTTTGCATTTCTTTAGCCATAACTTCTGTTAAGCTTTTTTTAGCGCGTTGCAGTGCGTTTTGCGCATCAGCAATCTCTTGTTCAAATATACGGATACCATTAGCATCAACGATTGCTTCACCGGCTTCACGCGCACCGCCACGAACTGCTGTAAATAATTTCTTTAATATACTCATAATCTTAACTCCACTTAAAATAGCTAACTGTTATTTAATTGCACTGATAAATGAGATATTAATCATTCAAATACAAAGTAACAGCTTCTAGGGCATCGATAGCGTTATCGGCTAATGTTACTAACTCATGGGTGATGTCATCAAATGATGAGTTCACCGACAAAGCGCCAAAAATTGCATATTTGTCGTCAATTTTGGCAAATGCACTCAATGGAATTGGTACATTCAAGCGTAATAACGTTTCGTTTAGCTCATTACGTAAATCTGGTTTTACTTCGTCATCTGCAAACAAGTAGCTAATACATAACAATTGCTCTTGTGTTTGCGTAACAAAAATTGGAAGTTCATCATTTCCATCAACAATAACTTGTAACACATCTTGCTCGTCTTGGTTGGCGATCAAGAAAGATTCAAAATTAGCGCCTTCAGTTTCAAAAGATGCTAGCTTTATTGAAAGTTCGTTTAATTCCATGTCTCTGCCTTTTTGTTATCTGACATATTATGTCTGAGTTAAGATTCGCACGAGCGACATATTATGTCAACCCGGTTTTATTAATTTTTATACAATTCGCTTTCTACTTGCCATGCACTACGGTAATAATCATACAAAGTGCCTGACCCTAATCTATTGACTTCAATATCTTTTATTTGTTCAAAGTAGCTGTTTGGAAAAGCGAATGTCGCCAGTAAATACTTTTGACTGATCCACCTTGAAGTAACAGGCAGACTCGTAACATCTTGTATTCGTGCACTGGCTGATTTGCCATTAGTGGTAGCTATTGTCCACCCCCACTGTCCAAATGACGGAATATTTTGTTGATACTGTTCAACATGTTTAAAGCCCGCCGCTTTGACTGTTTTACCTATACTTAAAAATGCTTTTTTTGCATGATACGGTGAAGTCGATTGCACAGCCATTGCACCATCTGCTGCAAGTAGCTGGCGAATATGGTTATAAAAGTAATCACTGTACATTTTGTTTAGATCTGGGTGATTCGGATCCGGCAAGTCGATAATAATCGTATCGAATCGCTTACCTTGATCAAGTAATCGTTCCACCTCTATAAATGCATCACCTACAATCACGTTCGCTCTAGGATCATTCATCGAATCGGCGTTCAATTTAGTTAATCGACTGACTATATGTGCAGGCGCATTAAATACCTCATCACGATGACCAAATAAATTAAGTAGCTGAGCGTCAAGGTCTATTAGCGTCACCTCATCAACTGGCCACTTAAGTACATCACGCATCGCTAAGCCGTCACCGCCTCCAATGATTAATACCTTATCATGGCGGTTAGATGCTAATAGCGCAGGGTAGACCAACATAGAGTGATAGATTTGTTCATCAACACTTGAAAATTGCAAACGACCATTTAAGTAAAGGTCAGTTATTGGGTCTGGTTGATTACGGCTTAAACGTTCAGTTAAAACGAGATGCTGGTATTTAGTTGCTTCAGAATAGATAACCTTATCTTTATACAGCACGTTGCTTAAATCTTTCATCCAACTACTACCCAATACTAAGATAAAGCCGAATAAAACTAACAGCGCTACATGGCATACTAAAAGTAATTTAGCAAAGCGTACATAGCTGTGATAACGCCATAAAAATGCCAGGCCAGCAATTATATTAAAAAGAGCAGTCCATGCCGCAGCTTGCATTATGGGCATAGCAAGCATAATACTTACCCAAATAGCCGCACCTATCCCTGCGCCGATATAGTCTGCGCCATAAATTGTCCCTGCGTTGTTTTCTAAAAATCGCCCATATACATGTTGACGAATTCGGGCAATAAGCGGTATTTCCATGCCGATTAATAAACCAAGTAACAAACCGAATACATAGGGAAGAAAACGCGACCACTCTTGCAGCTTTTGAAAAACATAGCCATTTAATATAGTGTCAGCGGGAAGGTTAAAAATTTCGGAAAATATATGTGGTAATGAATAACTCACAGCAATCACGCTAGCAATGGCTAAAATACAGCCCATACCAACTAACGCAATAAGGCTTTCAAGCCATGCAAAAGCAGTAAATGGATCCTTAAACCAACGAGCTAAAAATGCCCCCATGCCCATTGCGACTATCATAGTACCAATCATGGCATAAATAGCGCTTTCAACCGAACCTAGTACACGCCCAGCATAATGTGATAAGAGGTATTCATAAATAAGGCCGCACCCAGCGAGTACGGCCATAACAGTTATTAATAAAAAATCATGCCCAAGTAAGGCGTGCTTACTTGGGGCCGTTGTTGTGTGTGACAAATCTTATGCGCCTAATAACGTAGCCATCGTAATACCTACTGCAAACGAGATTGCAGCCGAAATTGTTGCTACGCCAACATTCTTTTGGCGATTAACTTCATCAGAAATATCACAACCCGTTAGGATTATTTTTATCGTTATTAAATGTAATAAGATAAAGGCAATTAAGCACACAACCGCACTAATAGCCCAATACACTAGGCTAGCATTAATACTGTCTGCAACATAAGGCGCAATACCTGAAGCCGCAGTAATAGCAAGTGCGCTGCCGATTAAAAAGCCAGCGTAACGTATACCAACAGCTAAATTGCCATCAATGATAGCTTGCTGTAAGCAGTCACCACTGCGATTAGTGCGTTTAAATAACTGCACACGATACTGACTAACAAGTAACAGAGCGAGACTACCAATAATGAATGCTGCAATAACAATCGGTATGCCGTGCCACCCTTCTGTTGCAACCCAAAATAGCGCTGAGCGAATCACTATTGCAACACTCACAACATGACCAAAGTCGATGATTGCGGCAGTGGCATTACCTTTAACTATTTCGTCATGTAGGCTCACTTTGCGTAGTGCTACTTTATCTTGAAAAAAGTGACCTAGTTTTATTAGGACAATTGCCAACACCCCGTAGGCTAGCATTTGCAGTGCTTCTTGCTGTAGGGTTGCAGCAAATGCACCGCTACTTACACCAGTGAGTACAATTGCCAATGCAACCAGACCCGCCGCAAAACTGATACCAAAGGCGAAGTTATCGCGCTCTGTGATTTCATCATTGGCATGTAAGTTAGATACCCAACCTTTAATAAATTTAAGACTGACAAATAAAGCGATAATAATTGCAAAATCAATTGCCAACGCTTGCAGAGACCACATAGTTATTCCATTAAATTCGTACATATTCTTTTAACTCCAACACTTAATTCTTTACGAGGCAGTTTATTTACCGCGGCTAACACCACGAGAAGTGCGACTATTACTGTTTCTTACCGATCCTGAGCTATTACTGTAACTACTCGTTTTTGAGTAACTACTCTTGCTTTTAGGTGGTGTGTAACTGCTACGACTAAGCCCTGAAGCACCTGTTTTTTTCGTCGCGTACGGACTTGTAAATTGTTTACCCTGACGCTGATAAGACTGACGAGTTCTCGTTTCAACTGCAGTTTGCGCTTTCATTTGTTTAGGGCTGGTGTAACGCGCTCTACCATAATCATTGTAATAACTGTACTTACGGCGTTTACTCCAACTACCATATTCAACACGGTCAAATACATCACCTAAAATACGGTACATGCCATACCACTGCCAAAAACTAATACCATTACTATTAGTTTGCCAGTTACCGTAATTTGGATTACCAACTAATTGATTGCCTTCACCAGCACCCTCAGCCTGTTGGCTTATAGCCCCAACACGGGCAAGTGAGCCACCTGACATATCAGCTAGCATATTGATAGGATCGGTCAATGCATCAGAAAACAGAGTGGGTTTTGCTGCATCTCTTAATAAATCTAAGTTTCGTAATGTTTCTTCATAGGGCGGTATAAGGTACGTGCTTTTAATATCAGCCAAGCGTTGCTGCAAGCCAGAATAAAGCGCACCATTTCGCGTTGCATCTTGAGCCATTACAGAAGCGATTTGCGATAACTGAGGTTTTTCATTGCTGATTATGCGGGCATATTCAGTCAATAAGACAGCATTACGCATTGAACCATTATCTAAGGCTTTACCAAGCCCATCTAGTTCAACCTCTGCTTTAGTTATAGATTGTTGAATTGTTTGTTGTAACTGCTCTTCTTTCGATTGGCAGCCCATAAGCAAGCTTATCAAACAAAACAGGCTTATAAGTTTCCAAGCTTTTATATCCGACATTCATGTCACCTGATTTACTAAATTAACTCAGCTAGTTTTACACAGCTTACTTATTAAACCAAGAATGAAATTGCAACAAGATAATATTTTCTAAGGGTCAAAGGCTATGCTTTACTGCACTCAACTTTTAATTAGCTAGATGACAGCTACAGTCTCTACACGGGATCCCCATTCATAGTCGACAAACTCCCACACAAACATGAAGCGCTCAGCTCTTCTGCTTTATAAGCATAAGATCAGCGAGTAAACCTATAAATAGTTTTTGTAATTTAGTTGGGTGCCCTCTCATTTGAATTTAAAAAAGTGCTCATTTAATAATGGATACTTAAACGTACAAATATCCATTACATAGTATGACCCTAGCTAACGAGACTGTATAATTTGTTCTTAATACATTGACAATGTTGCCTCATTAAAATAATGTAAAAAAGGTACAAAACAGAGAATGAAAACTCTCCAATTATATAATAAAGAAGTTTTAATGAAGAAAATGTCTATTGCCGCTTTTCTAATGTCTTCACTAGTTTTAAGCACTCAAGCATTCGCCGCTGATTTCAGTATAACTAAAGAGAAGCAACCTAGCAGGATGCTAGTATTAAGCTCTGCCGGTGGTCTGTCATCATCTCTATTTTCTATATTACATGGCGATTTAAGAGATATTCCATTTGAGAGTAAAACAGGTAAAATTACTGGGATTAATTACACATCTGCAAATTACCCAGATTCTTTTGGCGAGATTGTTGAATTGTGCTTTTATCGAGCATATAACAACAATCCCGTTAAGTGCGAACCAATTGTGGCAAACTCTACTGGAGAGGTAACAGTATTTAATGGTGAGAGCTTCAAACCAGGTATTCAAGTATCAATTGTTCATAGAGTTGAAGCAACTGGTACTTTCCATTATTCAACACCAAATAGAATAGAAAGTATAACTTTTAACTACACAACTAACTAATTAACACCTTAGACTCCAAATTTAATCAAAGGAGTCTATTTTCGTTTAGAGGGTCAATTGTATGGATCTACCTGATATCAAGAGAAGTTTGTTAAATGCGAGAAAAGCTTTTCCTCAGCCACAATCTGATCCCAAAAAAAGTAAGGATATAGAAATACAAGCATCAGTTTCTTCATTAGCGTCGAAATTAGGTAAAGCAAAAAGCTCTATTGATATTTCTAAATTAAGTCAGCAAAATTTATCTTTACATAAGGAAATACTCTCTTCAAATGCAGAAATAAATAGTGATGAGGTTGCCACAGCAAAATGGGAATTTGAACATTTATCCCAATCAAAACTTGAGACGATAGCATTAGACACAAGTAATACATTTAGCAGCTCAGAGAGAGTAGCTGCATATGAAAGATGGCACACACTTGATCAGCAAAACCTATCAAACCTAAAACGAGACAGCCTTAAGTACGAAAGTAACGTTACCGCACTAGCATCATTTGAAGAATTACTATCATCTCATACGAACTCTTTTTCTTCCTTTAGTAAAGCGATGGTTTCCGATGGATATAGCTCACAAGTAACATCACAGTTCGAGTCTATTTTAGATGAACGGGATTTAGAAAAAAGCAAAAATATAAGCCGGTCTGAGCATTATTATGAAACTATGGTGACGGATATTTTTGGTGGTACTGAATCAGAAATTTTAAGCGGCACTGATGGGATGTCCTTATCTAACTTAATGCGAAGTTCTTATGAGTTTTTGACACAAGGAGATAGAGAACAATTAGCTGATATCTATGAATATGCTGATAATAATAATATAGATTTTAAGTATATACGTCAGTTTGCCAGTGATCTTGGTGGTTACAGAATGCATGACGATGGGAAGATACTTAGTAATTTTAATAATGGCCACTTCAACGGTGAAGGATACCAGCTTGCTGTCAGCTTTACGGATAAAGATCAAACTACCATAAATAATATCCTTGATAGTCAAAAAAAACTATCTTCATCTGGTATAGATGAGGGGTTCATTTCGTTTATGACTGAGCCAGGCTTAAGTGCATTGTCTCATCGGGGTAGTTACCAATTTCTACAACATATGATAGAAATAAAAGCGGGAATAGAGCCAAGTCTTTCAACTGAAAATTTTAAGGTTTTTGAAGGCTTTTCAGGGGTTGATGATCGATATGTTATCACGACTTCTGATAAGCGGCTAATTAGGCCAGAACCTGATGTTATTTGTAAAAATGGTACCTGTGAAGTAACCGAAAAAGGCCTTAAAAACAATGTTACTTTAGAGGAAAATAAAGGTAATCCAATATTAGATCTTAAATCTAACTCAATAAGCTCCCTTTTAGAACTCAGAGTCAACAATATAACCGAAAATAACACTCTATTTCAATGGCTTGCTGATTGAAGTCGAATTTATTTTAACAACCTTCTAGGACACATTACGGATGCGACGCGCTATGGACAGCACGCTGTAATCATAGTTGATCACGCAAGCTGGCATATGGGTAATGTTCATTCAAAATGTATCAGTGATGCCACTTCCTCCTTATTCACCTGAGCTGAACCCCATTGAACAAGTATGGGCATGGATGAGAAGCAGAGCGCTATCAAATCGCACATTTGCAAGTTATGACGATATTGTTGAACAAGTAACTATGGCGTGGAATGTATTTCGCTCATACATTGATAACGTTAAGCGTATCTGTTCGAGAGAATGGACAAACTTGATCACTTAATAACTAGCATTGGTATTATTTGGAGCCATGGTGCGCTACGAAGTAGAATGACATGGTGGACTTCCCATAGTTTGCTAGGCACCCAATAAGTTACATTATAACTTCTAATAAGAGGTGTTTTATGAGCAAAGGCAAACGGTATACCCAAGAGTTTAAAGAAGCGGCTGTTAAACAAATTACTGAGCGTGGATATTCAGTTGCAGAAGTCGCTGAGCGATTAGATATTTGCACCAAAACGTTATATCACTGGCAGAGTCAGTTATCAGATAAACCTAAATCCGTTCAATCATCCGATAAAAAATTGAAGATCGCTAAATTAGAGGCACAATTGAAACGTGTCACGGAGGAACGGGATATTTTAAAAAAGGCCGCAAGGTACTTTGCCAGCAACCCCGAGTAAAGTACGGCTTCATTCGTGATCACCGAGATGAGTTTTCCATCACGACGATGTGTCGCCTTTTTAAACTGCATCGTAGTGGTTTTTATGCGTGGTTAAAAAAGCCTTTAAGCAATAGAGCGCTGAAGATAATCGTTTGTTGAAGCTCATTAAAGAGTTTTATGTAGCCAGTGGCGGCACGTATGGTAGCCCTTGGATACATGCAGACTTGCGTGAAGCCGGTGAGCAATGCAGCGTAAATCGTGTTGCTAAGATCATGCGACAACATAGGCTTAAAGCGCAAATTGGGTATAAGCGTCGCCATATTAAAGCCGGTAAGACATCGCGGATTGCAGATAACTTATTAGCGCGTCAATTTAACCCACCTGCGCCGAATCAATCATGGGTGAGCGACATAACTTACATAAGAACTTATGAAGGTTTTTTATATGTGGCAACAGTAATGGATTTATTCTCTCGGCGTATTGTGGGTTGGTCGATGGATAAAAATATGGATAAGCACCTTGTTATAAACGCATTGTTGATGGCTGTATATCAACGTCAACCGAAGGCTGAGGTAATGGTGCATAGTGATCAAGGTAGTCAATACGATAGCGCAGACTATCTCGCATTTATGAAAGAACATAATCTTGTACCTTCGATGAGCCGCGCTGGGAACTGTCATGATAATGCGGTTGCTGAAAGCTTTTTTGCGACAATTAAAAAGCGAATAGTTAAGCGTAAGATATACTCGACACGCGAAGATGCGAAATGTGAGATATTCAATTTTATAGAAATGTTTTACAATCCAAAAAAGCGCACTCACATACAGGGGGTGTTTCACCTGCTAAGTTTGAAGAAGCGTATTATTCTGAATTAAAAACTGTCTAGTGAAAGCTGGGAAGTCCATGGTGCCCACAGCGGTAAAGAGACACATAACAGTGTACGTTTAATATTATTTAAAAAGGACTCACTGGACTCTGAGGTGGTCTTCGCGTTCTTTTCTCCGTGGGTATCACATACTCAACCCACGCTACGGTGTATAGGTTGACGCTGTGCAGCTGACGGCTTAAAGCTGAGAGCGCTAATTTTATTCCAGACAACAAAAAACCCGTCACATCGCTGTAACGGGTTTCTCTTATTTGGAGCCTGGCGATGACCTACTTTCACATAACAAATGCTACACTATCATCGGCGCTGTTTCGTTTCACTACTGAGTTCGGCATGGGGTCAGGTGGGTCCAAAACGCTATTGTCACCAAGCAAATATGGTGCAAAGGAGTAATGACAAAGCACGTAGTGCTTACATTTCCTTTGCGCAAGGTGCCTCAATGTTAACGCTACGCGCTAAGAGTCACCTCATAAATTTGGAATTTCTGATAATAAAGTCTTCAAGTATCTACTTTAGTCTATTAACTTCTTCGCTTGTTTCACTATCACATAAAACGCGTTTGGCGTTGTATGGTTAAGCCTCACGGGTAATTAGTACAAGTTAGCTTAACATATCACTATGCTTCCACATCTTGCCTATCAACGTTGTAGTCTTCAACGGCCCTTCA
>NZ_JBMMUC010000005.1:207829-269477 GCF_049257175.1 Pseudoalteromonas mucoides | reverse complement strand
AAAACATTCTTTGCTAAATCAATAGCCAATATATTAGTATCTTTCATGTATGGACTCCTTTGGTTAATCTTTTGTCGGATTAAGACCGTACCTCCTCAGGGAGAGGGAGTCCATACATCTAGGATTGTTCCGTAGCTCGTCGCCCGCCGCACGAAGCCATCGTTTTTCATCCTCTGTGCAGCGAAGCGCCTCTATGCCCTCTGTGGTAAATTCACTTTTTCGCCCTAAAGGACGACCTACAATTCAAACCCGTTGGGTTTCGTTGCACTCTACCCAGCCTACAACATCCGCGCGGCAACTCCGTCATTTATCTGATATTTACGTAAATAGTCGTACTTTCGTGAAAGTTAATAACAATCTCACTCATAACACGCTAGGCTAATAGCATCATGTTTAAAAATTGGAGTCATTATGAAAAAGTCTTTTTGTACTAGCTTAATCATCAGCCTCATTGGTTTAACCAGCTTACAAGCCTGCGCACAATCCGAACAAACAATCCCGGTCGCTGCAAGCGCTGATAAATATGAACTTGAATTAATCGCCAATGGGATTCAAATCCCTTGGGGAATGGCTTGGCTTAACGAACAAGATTTATTAGTGACTGACCGCGCTGGCGAACTTAGGCTTATTCGTAATGGCAAATTGCTAGATCAAAAAATCACTGGCGTGCCTAAAGTACATGCTCAAGGACAAGGCGGCTTATTAGATATTGAGCTTGATCCTAATTTTAACGATAACGGTTGGATTTACTTTTCATACTCGGGTTATGAAGGTGATGGCGAAGGCTATAATACGTCAATCATGCGCGCACAACTAAAAGACATGGCGCTCGTTAATACTCAACTACTATTTGATGGTGCACCAAATACCACGGCAACCAAACATTATGGTTCGCGCATTGAGTTTGATAACGACGGTTATTTATATTTTTCTATCGGTGATCGTGGTAAGCGTGATGTTCACCCTCAAAGCCTTGAGTACGATGCAGGTAAAATTCACCGCATTAACAGCGATGGCTCAATTCCTGAGTCAAA
This sequence comes from Pseudoalteromonas mucoides, assembly GCF_049257175.1. Taxonomy (NCBI): domain Bacteria; kingdom Pseudomonadati; phylum Pseudomonadota; class Gammaproteobacteria; order Alteromonadales; family Pseudoalteromonadaceae; genus Pseudoalteromonas; species Pseudoalteromonas mucoides. The sequence goes on along the minus strand of NZ_JBMMUC010000005.1, from coordinate 268,443 downwards.
CCCATTTGTAAGTCAGCCAAATGCGCACAAGAGTATCTATTCGTATGGCCACCGTAACCCTCAAGGCATGGCAAAACACCCACAAACGGACGCAATTTGGAGTCATGAACATGGCCCTCGTGGCGGTGATGAAATCAATATTATTAAGGCTGGTGCCAATTACGGCTGGCCAGAAGTAACCCACGGCATTAATTACATTGGCACTAAAATTACTGATGAAACAAGCCGCGAAGGAATGGAGCAACCAGATTGGGTTTGGGTGCCGTCTATTGCGCCCTCTGGTATGGAATTTGTTACCAGTAATAAGTACCCGCAGTGGCAAGGTCACGTACTAGTTGGTGCAATGAAGTTTGCTCACTTAGTATTAGTTGAGCTTGATGGTAATAAAGTAACGGGTCACAGTAAGCTGTTTGGAGGGGCTGGCCGCGTACGCAGTATTTCAACTCACCCAAATGGTGATTTATATCTGGGCATTGATGGTATGGGAATTTACCGCATCGTGCCAAAAGCCTAACCTCCGATTACCACTAAACATTCACGCCCTGATATTTTCAGGGCTTTTTTGTTGTTCACAGGTTACGAAAGTCGCTTTTTTGCAATTATTTTTATTTACTCGCCACTAAACTAGATAGCTGTTATTTATCTATTAGGAACGATTATGCAAAGAGCTAATTACTATAAAGTTGAACCCGAGTTAATAACCTACTTGATTGAGCAAGAAGCATTGATTAAACAAAAAGTCGAAAACACTTTTGGAGTGACAATTTGGGAACTGCTGAAATTAAGAGCATCACAGTTAAACCAATGTGCGTATTGCTTGGCAATGCATAGTAAACAAGCGCTGGAGTATGGTGAGAGCATTAACCGCATTATCGCCCTTAGTGCATGGCAAGACGCGCCTCTTTATAACGATAAAGAGCGTGCTGCATTAGCGCTTTGCGAGAAGTTAACCTTGTCACAGCACATTGATGATGATTTTTACCTGACTCTGGAAAAATTATTTGATCAACCAAGTTTAGTTACGCTCACCGTAGCTATTAATGCTATAAATAGTTGGAATCGTATAGTCAAAATGTTTAAACCTACAGTCGACTTTAATGAACGATAAACTATTACTTGAGCTTTACAGCCCAACAGGCGAAATAGCTGATTATGTACAAGCAATTTGGTTTGCTCGCGCCCAATTTTCAGGGGAGAGTTGGCTCCCCTGCGATGGTGCGAAAGGCGTTATATTTCTTATTTCTGGGCAGCTTAACTTAGCTGGCAAACCATTAAATCAGCCCTATTCTATGCAAACTATCTCTACGCAATCAGAAAAAGTGACATTTACTGCAGGCTCCATTTTTTGTGGGATCAGGTTTAAGCCCGCAGGGCATGCTCACCTACAGAAGGTTAATCACTCCCTTGTTGCACCAACCACTTTAGCAGGTATTGCACAAGCGCTTGACCAAGGTGCGAATTTAGATTCATTTATAGATTTGTTATCAGCACACTTCAATGCACCAAAAATACACCTCCAGACGATTGAGCACACACAAAAACTGATCCATAAAATAATTAACCTCACTCCGCTCAATACCGCTTATGAGCATACCCCTAAAGGTAAGCGGCAATTAGAGCGTTACGTTAAAAATACCTGCGGCATTACCGCCAAACACCTAGCACGCATTTACAAAGTCAGGCAGGCTAAACAACTTATAAAAGAATACCCACAGCTAAGCTTGGCACGACTCGCCCTTGAGTGCGGGTTCTCAGATCAATCTCACCTAAACAATGAGTTCAACGCTATTTTACAAATAACTCCCGCCAAATATAAAAAGTTAATCCATCAATAAATGCTGTTCTAAAAACAAAAAAGCCTGCAAATTTGCAGGCTTTTAATCCATTACCGTGTTGGGTTTCGCTACGCTCTATCCCACCTACAACACAATTATGCTTGTAATGAGGTAGGCCACAAACGTTAAGCCACCAGCGAATAATGCATACGGCATTTGGGTTTTAACGTGGGTCAGTAAGTCACAACCTGAAGCGATGGCCGACACCGCGCTAGTGTCTGATATTGGCGAACAATGATCACCAAATACGCCACCACCTAAGATTGCCGCAATCACTAATGAAGGCGGTAAACCTAGCGCTTGAATCAGTGGCACACCAATAGGAATAAGTATCGCAAATGTGCCCCAAGACGTACCCGTGGTGAACGAGATCACCGCACCGGTTACAAACAGTACTGGCACCACTAGGTAGATAGGTAAGTAATCACCCACTAGCCCTGCTACAAATACGCCTGTGCCTAAGTCTTTTAAGCTGGCACCTAAAGTAAGTGATAGCAAAACGATAGCGACTAACGGAAGAAGCTCGCCCATGCCTTTAAAGCCAATATCAACGAGTTTATGGTGCGTAAATTCACGCGATGACACCATTAAAAAGTAAGCAACTACACAGGCTAAAATAGTGGCATACAGCACTGATTTAGAACCACTACCGCTGGCAATATCACCATTACCTGACCAATACATAAAGCCAACCATACTACCAATTAAGGTAATTAGCGGCACTAGCATGTAACGTGCTTTTGTGCCTTTTACTTCTTCTTGTAGCTCTGTTTGTTGATGCTCTAATTGTTCTTCGGCTTTTTTAAGTGGGCCGTGAACTTTATCAAATGAAATGGTGTAAAACACAATCAGCAGGGTAATGATTGCGTAGAAGTTATAACCTATACTGCCCCATAAAACCGATACGGCCGATTCGTCCATATCATAGTTACCCAATAAACCCAGTACGTATGCGCCCCAGCCATTGAGTAATATTAAAATACACACCGGCGCGCTGGTGCTGTCGATAACATACGCTAAACGGGCACGGCTCATTTTGAATTTATCGAATAAACCACGCGACAAAATACCCGCGGTAAGTACACTTAGGTTGGATTCAATAAATACCGCAATCCCTGAAAACATAGTTAAAAAACCAACTTGGCGTTTGCTTTTAGCCACGCCTTTGTTCATTAACATATTAACAGTGGCAGCCACACCACCAGACTCACGAATATAAGCAAGCAATGCACCTATTAAAATACTAAATATGAGTATGCGGCTATTACCCGGTGAGCTTGCCACGCTTACGACACGTTCAATGGTGTTGATAAAAGTATTAAACAGCGTGTTACCGTCGCCTTGTAAGGCTAATAAAAACTCTGATGAAGCAACGGCAACAAGCAGTGCCATAATCACTTCTTTGCGCCAAAATACGATCAGTATCGCGATTAACGGCGGTAAAATGGAATACCAAGACATACAAAAACCTTTTAAGTTGCGACTACGCCGCTGTTATAATTATTATCAGCCTGAGGCCAAAATAAGCCCACTAGCTTAATATGTTGCGTAATAAACTCAACATAATTCGACTAATGATTTAAAAGTGCTTCATAAACAAGCGAAATCACTGAGCCATACTTACCTGTTTCAAACTTTTTACCGATAAACTCATAATGAGTATCACTGCCTTCAATGGGTGTATGACGAGCATTTGTTAATAATACGATTGCTAAATCATACACAGGGTCGATAACCGTCACTGTGCCAGTCCACCCTGTATGACCATATGCTTGCGCGCTGGCATAAGGGCCAAAATGCCATTTTTGTGCTCCATGACCTGCTCTACGCCAGCCTAAGCCATAAGTTTCGTTGCTCGCTTGTGCGTTAGTAAATTGTTCAATTACTTGCGGAGTAAAAAATTGTTTATTGCCATAGCCGCCACCATTTAATAACAGCTGCATCATTATGCTCATATCATGCCCGGTGCTAAACAAACCGGCATGGCCAGCAACACCACCTAGTGCATAAAAAGCCTTTTCATCGTGCACTTGGCCTTGCAATACTGTTGTACGTACATTTTCAAACTCTAAACGTCCACCTCGGGTATTACCTTGTAGCTCAGTAGCGGCAATTTGATTTTTGCTGAAGCCTTTTTGCAGTGGATTATAAACAGTTTGAGTTAAGCCTAAGGGTTGGTAAATTTGTCCTTCTACGTAGCTATCGAGTGATTGCCCCGTAATACGCTCAACCAGTACACCTAGTAACATGTAATCGATATCTGAATAGAGGTGCTTTACATTACGACCCGCTACAAAGGGGATGCCAGTCAGTAACAAGTTTTTCGTGCGCAGACTATTTTGCGAGAAAAATCGCTCGCCAAATTTATTGTCTTTACGGTGAAAGTCCACCACTGCGGGGTAACCTGCGCTATGAGTCAATAAATCTTTCACCAAGCGCTGCTCGCGCCCTGCACCTCTAAATTCTGGTAGGTAATAAAATAGTGGTTTTTCAACATCAAGTTGACCTTCACTAGCAAGCTTCATTAACGCAAAGTTAGTGGCAAACATTTTTGTGTTTGAAGCGATATCAAATAGGGTATCAGCTTGCATTTTTTGCGGATTGACTAATAACTTTCCTTCTGCAGAATATTTTTTTGCATCCCCATAGTGGCTTAACTTAATCAGCTGGCCATCTTTTACCACGGCTAAAACGGCACCGGGGAAACCTTGGCTTACTTCTTCGTTGATCAGTGCATCAACTTCTTTAAAGCTCACTTTTTGTGACGTTTTATTGGCAAGCGTTGGATAGGCAAATCGTAAAGTTAAACTGGCGCCTTCAGGCATAACGTTATCTACTTTGAAGGTATTAGTGCCATTATGAGTGCGCTTAGCCAGGCTATATTTATAATGTTGTTGAGGGGTTAACGGGTTAGCAATATTGATTTTTTCACCATTGATAAAAATATCCGCACTGGTTGCATTGGTGTTTTCAATAATAAGTTCGCCACGGCCTTTATATGCTTTAAAAGTCCCTCTGTCATTAACTAATAATCGGCTACTTGGGTTGTTATCTGGGATCCGAGCAACTACTTGTGCATTACTTAAGGTGATTGGTTTGGCAATCTCGATAGCTTGTTCTTTTTCATATTGCGCCATTAACTTAGTTAACTTTTTAGGAAAGTACTTTTCCATCAAAGCAAACAGCACAGATGCACTGCGGGCATCGGCATTACCACTTACATGCCAAGGTAAAAAATGCATTTGAAATGCGCTTAAGGTATCAAGTGTCTGTGGGTCAAGCTGGTTTGTTGCTTTTACATCATAACCATAGCCACGTAATGCTTTTTGCATTAACTCAACGGATGGCTTAACTAAACTAAATTGCTGCCAGTACTTATCAACGGTTTCACTTTCGTACCACGCGCCAATGCCTGCCTTATAAAGTTGATACCAAGGAAACCGCGGGCCCGGATCGTTTTTACGGCTCGGTGCAATATCTGAATGACCGACCACTTGAGTAGGCCCAATATCTGGGTTGCGCGCTAAAATACCTTTGCTTAATTCAATCAATAACTCCATTTGCTTGGCATCGTAATCGGGAAAGATACACAGTTTTGATGCATCATTCTCCATTTGTACATCAGCAGCAACTTCAGGGTAATGGCAGGTGGGTACATTGACTATTTCAATGCCAATGGACTGGTCGTTCAAATCGTCTCGGCCTTGCCAAAAGCTACGTCCGGCATGCCATGCTCTATCGTGCTCATCAACTAACTGAATAATTTTAAGTTCGTCTTCTGGGTAGCTCGCATCGTTTGATTCAGGTAATAAGTAATGAGCACTTAGACCACCTTCTTCGACCAATACGCGCATCGATTTTTCATAATCAATGGCTGTGTAATGCATCACTAAAAATTTAACCCGGTGGCTATAATTAGCTGACTGAGTAAATTCATAAGGCGTAGAAGCACAACTTACAAGTAAGGTTGCCGTCGTCAATAAGCCAAGCTTTTTAAACCAAGATACAAACGTCATAGTTCTCTCATTACTGAAAAATCATAATAAACATAAATAGTGAGGCTTAAACTATCAAGTACCAATCCCACCTTTTCCCTATGCTAAACACTACCACAGATGAATAAGTTGTAAATAATTTATTTACAAAAAATAAAGAAAGGAGGATATTTTATATCTAAAATGATTCTACGATTGCTTTAATTAGAGTTTTTCTTAATTAGGTTGTCAAACTATATTATTCCTATTATTCTTAAGTATTATTCCAAATAAAAACTTACAACTAATTGGAATATTATATTTACTTATAAATTTAATATATAAATTATAGCAACAAGCGAACCCAAAATAAGTACAAGCTAATTTCATTTAATGCTATAAATACACTAAATACTTTAATAAGCGAGCACTATGTCTACATTTGTTAAAATCAAAGCATTGCGTCAGTCCTTATCAAGCAGTGAAGCAAAACTAGCAGACTTCACATTAAACTCAGCTAATGCAATACGTAATCTTTCTTCTGTTGAGCTAGCCAAGGTTGTTGGTGTTAGCCAATCAAGTGTCGTAAAATTTTCACAAAAACTGGGCTATAAAGGGTTCCCTGCCTTTAAATTAGCGGTTATCGATGCATTAAATGATGAAACCAGCGAGCCAAAATTACACGGCAAAATCACATTAAATGATTCATTAGAACAAATTGCCGAAAAATTATTAAGTAGCAAGCTAGCCGTACTAAATGAAACTAAAAACCTTAATGACGCCCCCTCTTTTGAACAAGCCGTTAGTTTGCTTAAATCCGCTAAACGCATTTTAATTTGTGGCTTAGGCGGCTCTGCGCTTGTTGCTAAAGATTTCTCTTATAAACTACAAAAGCTTGGTATGCCTGCTATTGCAGAACCCGATGGTCATGCACAACTTTCTTACGTATCAACGTTTGGCAAAGGTGACTTAGTTATTGCGATTAGTGAATCAGGGGTAACCCGTGAAATTGCTGAAGTGGTAAAACAAGCAAAGCATAATAATAGCCATGTCATTTCTGTTACTAAATTTGGCAATAGCCCCGTGGCGGATGCAGCAAATGTAAAGCTATACTCTGTTGCCGAAGAAGAGTCCGTGCGCTTATCGTCTATTCTTGCTCGTACAGCACAAGATTTTGTAATCGACATCCTATTTATTGCATTAACCCAGTCTAGTCGCCAAGGCCGCAAGTTGTTAGAGCACTCAAATGATGTAGTTGGTGAGTTTAGAAACCACTAAATACATATCACTATAGAACAGGCCGCATTCGCGGCCTTTTTATTTTCAATTGAATCCAACAATACCCTTTTTCTCTATAAAATATTTCAACGCTACCTCCATAAAAAATTATTTAATTTTAAAAAGATACTATCAAATTACAAATCCCCCCGTTTTCTACTTACTTAAAAAACCTTTCCCTCAAAGAAAATTACACATAAACAATTGTTTTAAATCAACTTTATTTCAAATTTCTTTTAGTCATATTGTAAAAAATTATAACCACCACACTTTTAATATATATTATTTCTATCAAACAGCAGTTTGAGAAGAAATTATTCTTGACCAGTACTGGCAACACATGTTTAATAGAATGGCAACAAATAATAAAAGTTTATGACTCTATTCGGGGAATCAACATAGTTCAGAGCAATAAACAAACTTATAATAAGGACGGGGAAACGATGAAAAAACATGCACCAACCTTCAATATAAGCTCTTTAGCGCAAGCAACACACCGCGCTCTGCGAGTACCAAAAACTGCAATAACCACTGCGCTAATAGCCGCAGCTCTGACCAGTGCTCCAGCACTCGCCAACTTAAACGGTGCCATTAAAGGTAAAGTAGTAACAGAACAAGCAAACCAATCACTCGCAGGAATAACGATCACAGCTCGCAGTAACGTCATGCCAAAAGCACGTACTGTTGTAACGCGTGAAGATGGTAGTTATGACTTACCGCAACTAAAACCAGGTACTTACGAGCTAACGTTTGAAGACAGCAACGGTATTACCCAAACGATGACCGTTGATGTACTGCTTGAGCAAACTTCGAGTGCAAATGTAGTACTAAGTGCAAATAAAGAAAGCGTTGAAGTAATTACGGTAACAGGCAGTAAATTATTCCGCCAAGGTAATTCATCACTTAGTAATTCGTTAGGTAAAAAAGCCATCGAAAGTGTGCCTGTTGGTCAAGATTATCGTGATTTACTAAAGCTTGTGCCAGGTGTTGAGCTTTCACAAAACTCTACTCTAGGCCCTTCAGCTGGTGGCTCCGGTGTTGATAACTCTTATGGTTTTGATGGTGTAAATGTATCATTGCCTATGTATGGTAACTTAGCGTCTGAACCGTCTACTCACGATGTTGAGTTTGTTACTATGGACAGAGGTGGTGCAAAAGCCGTTGGATTTAATCGCTCGGGTGGTTTTTCAATCAATACAGTATCAAAGTCTGGTACTGATGAATTTCACGGCAACGTTGAATATAAAGTGCAACCTAAAAGCTTTGTAGCGACACCTGTTGGTTCAGAAAGCTATGAACTTGATAAAAGCTGGTTAACAGCTAGTTTAGGCGGCCCGCTGATTGAAGATGAATTGTATTTTTATACCTCTTACTACCGCCCAGAAGAAACACGTTCGAATAAAGATACCGCCTACGGTGAGGTAAAAGACTACGAAAGCGTACGTGATGAGTACTTTGGTAAATTAACGTGGGCCCCTACTGATGATATCCTTTTAAATATTTCACAACGTACTTCAGATAAAGAGATCAATGGTCGCTCAGTTGGTGCTTATGAAACTGACTCGGTATCTGTAGGTGATAAAGCATCGCAAGACATCTTCACCTTAGATGGTTCTTGGATTTTAGGTTCAGCAACTACGCTCTCATTTCAATATAGTAAATTTGACCTAGATACAGGCTCACAGCCAGATAACGTGTTATCTGTAACTCCGTCGCTATCTAGCCAACTCGATATCAGTAACCTAGAACAAATGGGTTACTTCTCAGTCCCTAGTATTCGTGATTACGACCCAGAAGGGAGTTATACCCAAGCACAGATTGATGCCTTTAATAACGGTGCAACGCCACTTATTAACCAATATGGTTATACTGAAGATGGTCAAATGCTGGGCGGCGGTGGCGTAGGCGCTTACTATCAATATGATAATCAAGATTTTTCTCGTGACAGTTTCGAGGTGAACCTTGAACACGAATTTGATTGGGGTGATACATACCACACATTACATTTTGGTGCTAAGTGGGAAAAAGGCGTTGAAGAGCTTACTCGTTTATCAAATGGATGGGGCCGAGTTTCGTACGTTGGTGGTTTGGACGAAAGCTTAGAAGAAGGCAGTACTGCGCCAGTTGTTTATCGTGCATATGTTCAACAAATGAGCCTTGCAACTGATGGCAGCACACCCGTTTCAGGAATAAAATCTGAAACACGTAGTCTTAACTTTGAAATTAATGACACGATAGAAGTCGGTGATTGGACTTATAATGTTGGTTTACTTGTAAGCCAAGATACGTGGTATGGCCAAGGTTTAAAAGAAGCCTCTGGAACGCTTTCAGGCTACGAGCTTGCCCCAGGCAACAAGTATGAAATGTACAAAACTGATTGGACAGACATGCTGCAACCTAGATTAGGAGCAACTTGGACCTACTCTGAGGAAGATTCAGTATTTGCTAACTTCTCAATGTATAACCCTGAAGCAAGCTCGCTCGCACGCGCAGCCTCATGGGATCGTAATACTCGCGCAGAAGTGGAAGTAGAGTTTGATAGTGCTGGTAATGTTATCTATGCAGAACCACGCCAAGGTTCTTCAGGTAAAGTGTTTGCTGATGATATGAAACCACGACGTGTAACCGAATTTACAATTGGTACGACTAAGTACGTCGGTTCTGATTTAGTGCTTCGTGCTCACGTACGTCATCGTAAAGGAAACCACTTTTGGGAAGATATGCCAAATACTGGACGCTTAACTGATTATTCAGAAGTTGAAGCATCAGGTGTACCAGCTGATATTGCTGCACAAGGGTTATATGTCGATAATCTAGATGCGATTCGTGATGAGATTGGCGGTTCTTCTTATGTTATTGCTGAAGTTGATGGCGGCGAAACCAAATACTGGGAAGCCAGCATTGAAGCTGAGTACATGGGTGAAAACAGCTATGTAAATGCATCATACGTATGGAGTCATTACTACGGTAACTTTGACCAAGATAATACCACCGCGACTAATGATGCGAATAACTTTATTGGGTCGTCTTACTATGGTGATGGTCGTGGTCGCTATCCATGGGATAATCGCTACGGCACATTATCAGGTGATAAACCACACTTGTTAAAAGTTTATGGTTACTACACGGTTCCTTGGGAAGCGAATCTGGGCGCCTACTTTGTATTTCAATCAGGCAAACCATGGGAAGCATGGGATGGTTCAATCTATGGTTATTCAAGCGACACAAGCCGCTATGGAGAGCCTGCAGGTAGCCGTCGCAGTGCGAGCCACTGGCAACTTGATTTAAATTACACGCAAGACTTTAAAATTGCAGGTGATTTCGAGATGCAATTTAGAGCTGACTTGTTTAACGTATTTAATCGCCAAACAGGTTACAACAATAACCCATATATGAGTTCAGAAACATTTGGTGAATACCGTAACTACTACAACCCCCGTACGTTACAACTTTCATTCAACTTTGAATTTTAAGGGTTAGACAACCAAGCACTAATTTCCCCCATCCAGGGTAAGGCCACATTTGTGGCCTTTTTTATATCTTAAATACGGAGCTTATTGCACAAAGCGCTGACCATTGGCAATCTCACATTGAGCAACTTCTTTCGGTTGGTTGTTTCTGTCACTTCCCAGCATTGTTCATAGATAAAACAAAAAACAGAGCTAAATTAAGGCTTGTTCATCCATTTCAAGCTCTAATCTTTATCTTTTAATGTAACTGCATGCACATTTGCTTGGCTTGGTAAAATACGGGTACTCATGTGAGATTGAACAAGGCTCGAATTAACTAAAAAATCAGACTACTTTTTAACAGGTTCATTATTATAGGTAACTTTGGCATCTTTTATTATTGCAGGACCAGTACCATTATTCATTAAGCCATAGCTAAAGCTTTCTTGCTCTGACTTCATCGAAAAGCTTCGATATAGTTCAACCCTAGGCCAGACTGATGCCCTTGCGTACGAGCGAGCGATCATGGTTGATTAAATCTCTATGATTGTTGTCACTACACTGATAAGTAAAGCTGATAGGGCTACAATCATTTCTGGCTTTTTATACCATGCACTTTTTTTCATTGTTTTTATGCCATTAAGTTTGGCTACACGCTTTTTTAAGCCCAATAAAAACGCAGTTTGGGCTGCGTTTATCAAGTTAATAAGGTACTGCTTTTATACTTTTATTGATACAACAAATACGGTTTCCGCTGTTGTTTAAAGCGCTCTAAACCTTGCTGCCAACTCTGTTTAATTTGGTGTTCGGTTTGCCCTGCTTCAATTGCTAAGCGCAGTTTATCGGTGCCTGCGAGCTTATCCATAAAACTTGCACGTTCGAAAAACACCTGTTCATTAACGGTGAGTTTTTTATAAGCACTAATAAATAAGCTTAAATCGAGCCCCTTTATTGTACTGTCACGTAAATCTACGCCTTGCACCGTCACATCTTTAAATTTAGGGTTCATAGACGCGCCTTTAATCGCACGAGGTGTAAAGCTAAACTCTCCTAGAGCTACAGGCGAATACCCAACAACTTGAAAGGGAAAGTCAGTACCACGCCCTATTGTGATGGGTGTTGCTTCAAAAAAACATAATGACGGATACAAGGTAATTGATTGCGCATTAGGTAAATTAGGGCTTGGCTTTACGGGCACTTGGTATGAGGTATTGCGAGTATAATTGGCTACAGGGAATACGCTCAAATCAAGTTCGTTAGCGCTATCTATCCAATTCTCACCTTTGATCATTTTGGCTAGTTCACCCACAGTCATACCATGTAACACTGGAATGGGGTGCATCCCAACAAAAGAGCGAAACTCAGACTCTAAAATTGGCCCGTCAACATAAGCAATGTTTGGGTTTGGTCTATCAAGTACCATAAACTTTACGTTGTTTTGCGCCGCAGCTTCCATCATATAATGCATCGAGCTGATATAAGTGTAAAAGCGCACACCCACATCTTGAATATCAAAAATGATCACATCAAGTTCACTCAGTACTTCGGCATCGGGCTTTTTATTACTGCCGTAAATCGATACGACATCAATGCCTGTTTTAGCATCTACTGCACTTTTTACATGAGCACCTGCATCATGATCGCCACGAAAACCATGCTCAGGTGCAAAAATTTTAACGATGTTTACACCTTCAGCGCGTAACACATCAACAAGGTGCACACCATCGACTTGCGATGTTTGATTAACAACTAAGCCAACTCGCTTACCTTGTAGCTCAGGTAAATATTGCTCAAATTGGGCTGCAGCTACCTGTAGTTTTTGACTCACAGGTTGAGTGACTTCAGCGTGCGGTGAATTGTTACAAGCCACTAACACTAAGCAAGCTAATAACATAAGCGCTCTTAAAAACATCTATAACTCCACCGCTTTACGTAAAAAGCCATCAGCTTGAGTGAGCATTTGCTCTGCTTGCGCTGCATCTTTACCTGTTAGCACAATTAAGATAGCTAACTTCGCGCTTTGTTTTGCCTGTGCGAGTGCATCAACAGCTTGCTGATGTGAGCAGTCGGTTGCTTGCATAACAATACGAATAGCACGGGCATGAAGCTTTTCATTGCTAGCATTTACATCCACCATGAGGTTTTTATATACCTTACCTGTGCGGATCATACTGGCAGTACTAAGCATATTTAAAACGAGCTTTTGCGCTGTGCCAGACTTCATTCGTGTTGACCCCGTTACCGCCTCTGCACCAACAACTGGGCAAATACCAATATCAGGCAACTTCATCACTAACGAATTAGGATTACAGGTAACACCAACCGTTTTACAACCCACAGATTTAGCGTATTCAATTGCAGCACGTACATAAGGAGTACGGCCACTGGCGGCAATCCCCACTACAACATCTTTGGCTTGTAAATTAATCGCTTTTAAATCCTCAACACCTAAAGTAAGGCTATCTTCAGCTCCTTCAACGGCTTTTTTAAACGCCGTTTCGCCGCCGGCAATAATCCCCATCACTTGTTGATCATTAACGCTATATGTTGGTGCGCACTCTACGGCATCTAAAATCCCTAAGCGTCCGCTTGTGCCTGCACCTATATAGATCAGTCGGCCACCTTGTTTAAACGCTGTTTCAATATAGTCAACCGCTTCACTAATTTGTGGAATAACCAATTTAACAGCTTGGGCCACCTTCTGATCTTCTTGATTTATTTTGGTCAAGATTTGCATGCTATCAAGCAAGTCTATATCTAGAGTATCTGGGTTCTGCCCTTCTGAGACGATACCATTTAGTTCCTCTAAAAGTGTACGTTGTTGTTCAAATGCGTATTCAGAACTCATCGGTTTATCCTATATAGTCATTTTGCAAATGCTGGTGTGCCAATAAGGTGGCACCACGCAATGAGTCTCCCAACCTAGGGGTAATCAATTGCTGCATTTGCTGATTTAATAGCGCTATCGTAACATCAGCTAAGCCACCTGTTAACATAACAGGTAATTCGCTGTTTGCGCGTGTTTTTTTAATTAAATACTCAACTTGTCGAGCATGATTTTTTAGTAATGTGTGTGCGACTTCGCAGTCGTCTTGCAGTTCAAAAATAAGGTATGTAAAACGAGCATAGTCAATGGCTTTTGCTGTATGTAACCAGGTACTAAGCTGAGCCCGTTGGCAACCAATGAGATTAGCTATTTGTTTAGTTACCTTACTGTTTGGCGCACCAAAACAATCTATATCGTTAAGAAGCGCTTGAACTGCGCTCAAACCTAAATGTGCGCCGCCACCAAAATCATCAGCCATAAAGCCCCAGCCACCAATAAGGTGAGTGTTACCATCTTCGGTTAGTCTTGCTCCAACCGCGCCTGTACCTAGGGCTACCATGGCAACGGGCTTGCCTTCATTTGCACCATACAAAGAGCTTATGGCATCACTGTATATATGTAATTGAGCAAACTTAATGTCACAACCAAGCTCAAGGGCTGCTGTTAACCGTTCCGACAGCTCTTTTGAGCCACCTCCGGCCACGCCCATGACCGCAATAACTTCATCTAATTTTGCGTTACTTTGCTCAAGTAAGTTGTAGATCATGGCTTCAATGTTGTTTAATGCCGTTTGAAAGTTATTACTTAATGATGCTTCGCCGCCATGCGCCACATAGGTGGTATCACTGTTTAAGTGAATAATATGTGCAGTAATTTTAGTCCCACCGCCATCAAGTGCGAGTAAATAATTTATTTTACTCATCCGCCGACTTCCTTAATACAGGCTTCCCTAAACAACACACTATTGTGGCTAATGCAGTGCCGATACAAAGCTGCCAAGTGAAGCCTAAGTAAAAACGTTGCTCCTGCGGTAATAACCAGTCAATCATGTATGGCTGCATTAATAAAGTGACTAAAAAGCCTATAATTAAAGCAGCCAGAACAGAGCCTTCACTACCACGTTTGGTAAACAAAGTAGTAAAATAAACACCTAATAATCCACTGTATGAAAAGACCATAACACTGAGTGCAAACTTTAGGAGCGGCATATCGGAGTACTGCTGCCAAAAATAACAAAGGATGGCCATAACGGCTAAAGACAGGCTTACAACTGCCATTCCCACGCGTCCTGCCTTAACAAAATGGCTGTCAGCGACCTGCTTGTTTTTAGCTTCTAAATATGGGCGATACAAATCTTGTACGATAACCGAAGACATTGAACTTAAACCGGAATTTAGTGTAGAAATTGCCGCCGCTATAATACCTACGCTGACAAGTCCTTTTACCCCGGCAGGGGCTTCATTGAGTACGTAGTACATAAAAATAGTGATTTTCTCACCATTAAATTCTTGCACTACTTGGCCACCATCACTGTTCATCAATAAAGGTTGTTGATAAACCACGTAAAGTAATAGGCCAATAAAGATAAAAACCAACATGACTGGAATAACCATCACAATAGAAAGCACTAAGGCTTTACTGCCTTCTTTCTCGCTTTTGCAGGTTAACAAGCGTTGTGTCATGTCTTGATCTAAGCCAAACGCTGCAATATTTAACAATACAAACCCAGTTAATACCGAGGCCATATTGAACACACCACTGGGGCCAAAATCGAGATCAAACTTAAAAATGGCTAATTTAGAGTCAGCACCTGGAGCAGGTTCATTTAAAGTGGCCATAATGGTCGAAAAATCCGCAGGGATTAACAATAATAAACACCAAATAACGGCAATAGCGGCACTTACATAAACAACGCTTTGCAGTACATCTGAATAAATTACACTTCGAATGCCACCAAACACGGTGTATAACAAACCAGCTAAAGCCAACAATAAAGTGGCTATGATCACACTTTGCGCTTCTATATTGCCATACAAAATCATAGCTACCGCTATAGCCGCCATATATAAACGTGCACCACTGGCAAACACGCGACCAAATAAATACATTAATCCACTACGACGCTTAGCTTTTGGGCCAATGCGTTTTTCAAGCAGCTCATATACGGTATAAACTTTTTGCTGGTAAAACTTAGGGATCAAAAATACAGATACTATAAAGGCAGCTATGAAAGCACCAATATTAGTTGCTAAATAAGACAAATCCCCTTGATAGCCTTGATCAGGCCCACCAATAAACGTAGCGGCTGATTGCGATGTTGCTAATACCGAAATTGCCACCATCCATGTTGGCATACTATTACCGCCTAAAAAGAAATCTTGGCTTGAATTGGCACGCTTACGATTAAACCACCAGCCACTAAGCAATAAAATTGCACCGTAGCTTGCAAACACGAGCCAATCTAACAAGGTGTATTGTGCACTCATTTATTATCCCAACAAAAAACCACTTAAGGAATATATTATTCCATCAAATAAATTAAAAGCAAATGATTTTATCATTTCATTTGCTCAACGCTGCATTAAAATCTGCTATTTAATACTAGGCAGGTTCCACACTACTTGCTTTTGTGCATATTGCTGCTTTGGTAGGCTCACCATTAATGGGGCATTTTTTTTATCTAACCATGCTAATAAACTATCCATATTTTGCTCAGTCATAGCTGTACAGCCAGCGGTGGGCTTATTTTGGGCTCGCCATAAATGCATAAAAATACAACTACCAGCACCATCGATATTTTCACTATTATGCTTTACAACAATACCTTTTTTATACAGATTGTCTTGACTATAGATATCACGGCGCATCCATTCTGACGACCCTTTAACCGCCGTATCACCCACGACTGACTTATCAACTAATTGATTATAAAATGGCGAGCCTTTTACATCTATGCAGTAGTCGTTAGCTGTCATACCTTGATAGGTCAGGTTAGTTTGTAATGAGTCTAAATAACCAAATGCGGTACCTAGTTCAAAAATACCTGCCGGCGCTTTACCATCACCTTCTTGCTTTTGCAGGCCCCCTTGCTCTGGATGTAAGCCTATTCCCCATGCTAAACCTGTGCGCCCTAATACCACAGAATAATTATCACCGACTTGTTGCCACCCACTCTCACTTTGTTCAAAACGATACAATTGCGCTTGTGTGGTTTGCCAATCATCAGCAATTACGACTACCAATTGTTTTGTTTGCTCTGGTATAACTGTGTTTTGAGCACTAACATGTTGCTGCGCACACCCCACAGAGCTGCTTAATATAAGTGCCGTAGTGGCTATTTTTATATATTTTTTCATATTGGCCAGACTCCATCGGTTATATCTTGTAACCCATCTATTTTAGTTATTCCTAAACCTGGCGCATCACCTAACGTGATTGCAGGCCCTTTAAACTCAACCCCGCCTTGTGCTGGATCGTACTGGCCAAGTGCAGGGCCGTCTAAATCAATTTTAGTGATTTGCTGCGCTTTTGCTGATGCCAAATGAGCTGCGCCTGCTACTGCGATACTTCCTTCAAGCATACAACCAATCATGCATTGTGCTTGATATTGTGCGGTAATATTGGCGATTTCTATCGCGCGACTAAGGCCACCAGTTTTCATCAATTTAATATTGATAATATCGACTGCGTTTTGTTCTAGCAACTGAATAACCTGCTGCGGCGAGAACGCACTTTCATCAGCCATTATGGGTGTATTAACACGCTCTGTTATGTATTTTAACCCTTTAAAATCATCACTTTTAACGGGTTGTTCGACAAGCTCTAATTGTACATTGTTATTTTCAAGCTGTTGTAACGCAAACACCGTTTGCTTCGCTGACCAGCCTTGATTTACATCTAAGCGTATTTGCGCTTGTTGGCCATAATCTTGGTAGATAGCATTAATGCGAGCAATGTCTTGCTGTAGGTCGTTGCCTATTTTTACTTTTAAAATATCAAAGCCTTGTTGCACTGCAAGTTGGCAATCAGCAAGCATTTTATCAATCGCATCAACACTAATGGTTATGTCGGTTCTAAGGTTTTTACTGCCACCACCAAGTAACTTATACAACGGTGCTTGATACAACTTACCCCACAAGTCATAAACAGCCAGTTCTAAAGCTGCTTTTGCGCTGTAATTGCCTACCACTGTTGATTGAATAATATGGCAAATCTGATTAATGTTTTCTATCTCTTTATCAATCAATTTTGGGGCAATAAATTGACTAATTACACTCATCATACCTTGGTGGGTATCACCCGTAATAACAGGTGTTGATGCTGCACTACCGTAACCTAGTTGACCGCAGTGGGTCTCAATAATAATCACTAAGTCTTCAATAAAACTGACTTCTCGTAACGCTGTTTTAAAAGGGGTAACTAGCGGCACTTTAAGTTTGGCAAAACGTATTGTTTTTATTTTCATAGTGGCTCCTAACGAATACGCTTAATATTATAAACTCGGTCTAAATAGCTCACCTTTTGAGATAGCCGTAAAGGCAGCAATGGGGTAACCGATACACCGTTAAGCGAGCCTGAGTAAAAACTGCCATCAGCATTGTTGTAGCCTAACCCTTTTACGTCGTGGATCACGTATGGCTGACCTTCTTGCTCACCCAAGTACATCATTACGTGACCCGGGATATAAATAAGATCGCCTATTTTCATTTGTTGCGTTACACCAAGCTTTTGTTGCTCAGTGCTTTGTTTATCAAAACGGTTATTAGTGCCGTACTCACTACTACCTTGTTGCCCTGAATTACGAGGCATTAATAAACCAAAACTTTTATAAATTTCACCAACAAAACCGGTGCAATCACGGCCATTATAGTCATGACCCCAGCCATAACGTTCACCTAAAAATTTAAAACCTTGTTTGATCAAATTAGCTTCAGTGTAGGGTAAATACCCCATATTTACATCCGCAGATTTACTGATCATTGCAGGTTTTATTTCTAATAGCCCCTGCTCGTTTCGTGTCGGTAACTGCACAACATGACTTGCATAGGTATTTTGACCATTTAGTAAAGGCGGAACATCTTTTGCTGCCACTAAAGGTAAGCGCACTCCCATATCGAGCTGCACTTCTGAGCGAGAGTTATCGTCTGGTACATACGCCGTTCTCACTTTGGCACCGGTCACTAATAAAAAGTCATCTTGGTTTTTGTACTCTCGAATCGTATTCGCATCACCAAAAGCAATATCTTCAGCTGGCGTCCAAGCTAAGTAATTATAAGCGCGAACTAAAAGCCACTTTTTATCTGTACTTTGATGCAGCACAGCCACACTTTCACCTGGGAACATGCCACTTTCTTGAAAACGATCGAGATCTTTATCTAAACCACTATTTAAAACACGATCCCATGTTGGAAAAGTACGTAATGCGGTGCGCTTTACCACCATACCAAAACGTACTTTATTAGTATTTTTTACTGCATTTAGATTTAAATTATCGCTATATTTAGCAAAGTGCTTGGCACTCAGCTGACGACCATCGGTATAAAAACGCGGACTTTTAGGCACTGAACTCGCTTTTAAAATAGCCGCCTCTAAATCGTCTTTACTGAGTGTTTTTTGATAATCAAGCGGGTCTACAATGTAATCGTTATCGTTAATTAGCTTTTGGTTAAATGCTTGGATCTGTTCTGGCTGCATTAACACTTTGGCTGATACATTTTGTTTAAGCCAATGCTGCGCACTCAGCTGTGACTGAGTAACGCCAATTACATCAGATTGCCAACCTTGAGCCTGTACAGGACTACAAAGAGCACAACTTAGAGCTATAGAAATGGCGATAATTGAACGACGCATATGTCCCCCTAGAATTTGTTGAATCACTAACAAATGAGCTGATCTGTTAGTTTCGTTTTTACCATTGTTGTTATTTTTTATTCGCTAGTCTATTTATCTCCTATCTACATGGCAACAAGTTGAGGTTTAAACAATGCAGATAGCTCGAAAAAATAATGAAAATTAAATTCTAAATAAAGCAGCATTAAAGGAATATTTTATTAAATCTAACACAAATTTACGGCTAAGCAAATTTATCTATTTGGCTGATTTTAACTATTTAGGATTTAGCGCCCCCCAAATTACTCATGTAATCGTTTATGAAGTAGGTTTATATTTGATTGTCAAAAAAAATATATTAATCTCAGCTACATTTAAAGCAATGCAAGCCCACGCCAGACTTGATTCTGATATCAATTAAAAACTTTCCTCCTAGTTCTTAAAGCGAAATGTCTCTTAAGCTCATTGGTAATAATTGACTTAAAACCTATTATACAAAGAAAAAAGAAGGTGAAATAACGAAATGCTTCAATCCAAACTTTTCACAGCTAAAGTCAGATCCCCCGCTTTATTTGAATTTCAGACATAAAAAACCGACTTATGTCGGCTGTTTTCTATTAACTTAAATAGTAATAGAAAGTGGTGGGCGCAGAACGTATCTTGTAAGAGTGAACCTGGGGCCGCTTGGTTGATGGTTTAATCTTTATAAAGCGCGGAATAAACCCGAGCTTGTTACAAATTTCAGACATAAAAAAACCGACTCTCGTCGGTTATCTTCTATTAACTTTAATATTAATAGAAAATGATGGGCGCAGGACGTACCTTGTAAGAGTGAACCTGGGGCCGCTTGGTTGATGGTTTAATCTTTATAAAGCGCGGAATAAACTCGAGCTTATTACAAATTTCAGACATAAAAAAACCGACTCTCGTCGGTTATCTTCTATTAACTTAAATAGTAATAGAAAGTGGTGGGCGCAGGACGTATCTTGTAAGAGTGAACCTCAGATAGTCTGGTTTTTAGCCTACTACTCTTTTAAATTTCACTTTATTTCAAGCATAAAAAAACCGACTTTCGTCGGTTACTTTTTCTATAAGAAATTATAGAAAGTGGTGGGCGCAGGACGTATCTTGTAAGAGTGAACCTCAGATAGTCTGGTTTTTAGCCTACTACTCTTTTCAATTTCACTTTATTTCAGGCATAAAAAACCGACTCTCGTCGGTTATCTTCTATTAACTTAAATAGTAATAGAAAGTGGTGGGCGCAGGACGTATCTTGTAAGAGTGAACCTCAGATAGTCTGGTTTTTAGCCTACTACTCTTTTCAATTTCACTTTCACTTTATTTCAAGCATAAAAAAACCGACTTTCGTCGGTTGCTTTTCTATTAACTTTAATAGTAATAGAAAGTGGTGGGCGCAGGAGGATTCGAACCTCCGACCGCCTGGTTCGTAGCCAGGTACTCTATCCAGCTGAGCTATGCGCCCACATTCTATTTTTGATTTTAAGGTCTTATCTGACTCATACACTCTATTTAAAGACATAAAAAAAACCGACTGTTGTCGGCTATCTTCTATTAACTTAAATAGTAATAGAAAGTGGTGGGCGCAGGAGGATTCGAACCTCCGACCGCCTGGTTCGTAGCCAGGTACTCTATCCAGCTGAGCTATGCGCCCACATTCTATTTCGATTTTAAAGTCTTATCTGACTTTAATTAGGTGCTAAACTAATTCTATTCAAAGTGGTGAGCGTAGGACGTATCTTCAAAAAGTGAACCTCCGACCGTTTGGTTATTAAACCAACACTTTACTTTTTTATACTCTGAATCATGAGTTAAAAGTAGTGGGCGCAGGACGTATCTTCAAAAAGTGAACCTTCGACCGTTTGGTTGTTAAACCAACACTTTACTTTTTTATACTCTGAAGCATGAGTTAAAAGTGGTGGGCGCAGGAGGATTCGAACCTCCGACCGCCTGGTTCGTAGCCAGGTACTCTATCCAGCTGAGCTATGCGCCCACTTTTTATTTCTTATTTATCCTCTAAGTAGAGTGTGTAAAGGATGGTGGGCGCAGGAGGATTCGAACCTCCGACCGCCTGGTTCGTAGCCAGGTACTCTATCCAGCTGAGCTATGCGCCCATTCTTTACATTACAAGAGACCATTTATAAAATAAATGGCGGAGAAGGAGGGATTCGAACCCTCGATAGAGCTACAAACCCTATACTCCCTTAGCAGGGGAGCGCCTTCGGCCACTCGGCCACCTCTCCGTCTTGTGGGGCGTATAATAAAGATTTCAGAAAATATGTCAAACACTTTTCTTGTTAAAAGTAGCTGTTCGGTTAGAGAATACACATTAGTGTAAAAAAAGAGCGTTTTAAGCTTGATGATTAATCACTTTAGGATTTTTTAAGGTCGGTTTCAACACCCAATAAGGGAACTAGCTCATCACCTAACTGTTCTAAATACTGATCTTGATAACCTAATTGTTGAAACTCGGCAATACATGCACGGTAGTAGTTTTGCCTTTGCTGTTCATCGGTGAAGCTATCCAAAGGGCATAGCTTTGGCTGTTTCTTATCTTTCATATCTAAATCCATTTATCTACAAAACACTTTAGGGTTACAATTTAATTTGAAATACATACTTTACGCTGCATTTACAATAAATAGCCTAGTCTAAAATTATAATTTATCGCTTTTTAATTAGTTTGGATCTAATTAATTCTCTAATATATTAAATATCAGTTAATTACATTACTGTGAGAAAGATTATTGGCTATATTAAATTCAATACTACGAAATAACGCACGCATCTTACAGATATATCGTACACAAAAACGCCGCATTTAAGCGGCGTTTTTTACTATTTAATAAAAATAGTCTTAGTCAGCTTGCGGGCGCATGTGCGGGAACAAGATAACATCTTTGATTGTTGATGAATCAGTAAACAACATAACTAAACGGTCAATACCAATTCCCTCACCTGCTGTTGGTGGTAAGCCATACTCTAGTGCGCGAATGTAATCTTCGTCGTAATGCATTGCTTCATCATCGCCCGCGTCTTTTTCTTCAACTTGACGCGTGAAACGCTCTGCTTGATCTTGTGCATCGTTAAGCTCAGAGAAACCATTAGCAAGCTCGCGGCCGCCAACAAAGAACTCAAAACGGTCAGTAACAAATGGGTTTTCATCGTTACGACGTGCAAGTGGCGATACTTCCCACGGATAGCCTGTGATAAATGTAGGTTGGATAAGCATGTGCTCAGCCGTTTCTTCAAATATTTCACACAGGAACTTACC
Source organism: Pseudoalteromonas mucoides (assembly GCF_049257175.1). NCBI lineage: Bacteria > Pseudomonadati > Pseudomonadota > Gammaproteobacteria > Alteromonadales > Pseudoalteromonadaceae > Pseudoalteromonas > Pseudoalteromonas mucoides. The sequence continues at coordinate 245,959 of NZ_JBMMUC010000005.1, read as the reverse complement.
TGGACCCCAAACACACTTTTCAGGAATTTTAACGTGAACCTGTTTAGCATACGCTTTTAGTTCTTCAAAATGGTTTTCTGGGTCGTTAAATACCGCTGCATCAAACTCAGGGTTATACTTTAAGATTGCATCTGCCATGCTTAAACGCGTAAACGGTTGGCCAAAATCGTATTCAACAGAGTCAATTACTTCACCGTTTTCGTCTTTAGTAGTATTAACCACAATTGGGCTACCCAATACGTTTGTTGCCACTGTACGAAGCATATCTTCGGTGATGTTCATTAAATCGATGTAATCAGCGTATGCTTGGTAGAACTCAATCATAGTGAATTCTGGGTTATGACGCGTTGATAACCCTTCGTTACGGAAGTTACGGTTAATTTCAAATACGCGGTCAAAACCACCTACCACCAAGCGCTTTAAGTAAAGTTCTGGTGCAATACGTAAGTACATGTCGATATCAAGGGCATTGTGGTGAGTCACAAATGGACGCGCCGTTGCGCCACCAGGAATAACCTGTAGCATCGGTGTTTCTACTTCCATGAAGTCACGGTCAGCTAAGAAACGACGAATACCTTCAACTACTTGTGAGCGAATACGGAACGTCTCACGAGTTGCTTCGTTGGTGATCAAATCAACATAACGTTGGCGATACTTAGTTTCTTGATCCGATAGACCATGGAATTTTTCAGGAAGTGGGCGTAATGACTTAGTAAGCAATTGATACTCAGTCATTTCTACGTATAAGTCGCCTTTACCTGATTTATTAAGTGCACCTTTAACACCAATGATGTCACCGATATCAAGTTGACCGTATTTTTCTTTCAGTTCTTTTTGTACATCTTTAGATGCATAAGCTTGTACGCGCCCCTTCATATCTTGAATAGCAAGGAAAGGACCACGCTTAGCAAGGATACGTCCAGCAATGGATACAACATGCTGAAGCTCTACTAACTCTTCTTTCGATTTATCACCAAACTCAGCCTGCAAATCTGCCGTGTAATGCTCACGACGGAATTGGTTTGGATGACCGTTGGCTGGGCAATTTTCGCGAATAGCGTCTAATTTGCCACGACGCTCAGCGATTAACTTATTTTCGTCTTGGATTTGATCAGTCATTTTTTAGCTCTTTTTTAGCTTGGTGGTTATAAACCAGATTTTAGGCTGGCTTCAATAAATTTGTCTAAGTTACCATCTAGTACCGATTGGGTATTACGGTTTTCAACGCCGGTGCGCAAATCTTTAATACGCGCATCATCAAGTACGTATGAACGAATTTGACTTCCCCAACCGATATCTGATTTGGCGTCTTCTTGGCTTTGTTTTTCAGCATTTTGTTGTTGCAACTCAAGCTCAAATAATTTTGCTTTTAGCTGCTTCATCGCTTGCGCTTTATTTTTATGTTGAGAACGCTCGTTTTGACACTGCACGACCGTATTTGTTGGCACGTGGGTAATACGTACCGCAGATTCTGTGGTATTTACGTGCTGACCACCCGCACCAGATGCACGGTATACGTCAATTCGTAAATCAGACGGGTTAATATCAATTTCAATATTATCGTCTATCTCTGGGTATACGAATGCTGAAGCAAAAGATGTGTGACGTCGGCCACTTGAATCAAATGGACTCTTACGAACCAAGCGGTGAACACCTGTTTCAGTGCGCAACCAACCATAAGCGTATTCACCGACAAAGCGAACAGTGGCGCCTTTAATACCTGCAACATCACCGTCAGTGGCTTCAACTAATTCAACTTTAAAGCCTTTTGCTTCGCCCCAGCGTAAATACATACGCAGCAGCATGTTACACCAATCTTGTGCTTCGGTGCCGCCTGAGCCTGATTGTAAATCTAAGTAAGCATCGTTTGAATCGTGAGGGCCTGAAAACATACGACGGAACTCTAAACCTTCGAGCTGCTCGTTTAAGTCATCCAGCTCGCTTTGCGCCTCGTTAAAAGTCTCTTCGTCTTCTGCTTCAATGGCCAGTTCAAGTAAACCTTCAACATCGTCAGCACCTGCAACAAGGTTGTCAATCGTTTCAACAACGGCCTCTAGTGCTGATTTTTCACGGCCGAGTGCTTGCGCACGTTCAGGCTCATTCCATACCGCTGAATCTTCCAGTTCGGCGTTAACTTCTTCTAGGCGCTCTTGTTTGTGAGCGTAGTCAAAGGTACCCCCGAAGCAGCTCGGTACGTTCGCGAATTTCCTTGATTTGATTAATCACAGGATTCACTTCAAACATCTACGTTACTCCAAAATGGCTGATTTACACGGCAATTTGCCCTATAAATTTCTTTAAATAATAAAAACGCCCGATTTTAACAAAAAACCGCGCGTTTTATTAGTATTTTATACACCCTAGCGCGATATTTTTTAAGGGCTCTTTTGCAGCTCACGAACAATTAATTGCAGCGTAAATTTACCTCTAAACTCATTTATATCCAGCTGATAAGCAACATCAACAAATCGCACTTCAGTGTCAGGCCACGCTTTAACGTCAACACCAAATGCAATCGCATCTACCAAACGACCAGATTGATGTTTAAGCACTAGTTTTAAATGCTTTTCACCAACAATACGCTGCTGCACAACTTCAAAGGTGTGCTCAAAAACTGGCTCTGGAAACTGCTGCCCCCACGGCCCTGCTTGTTTAATTAGCTGCGCAAAATCCATATTAAAGCAATCAGCGGGTAACTCACCGTCAGTAAGAATAATACATTGCTTGTGCTCTTCGCTTAATTGCGCAGTAACTGCTTGCTCAAAAGCCTGTTTAAACTCACTAAAGTGTTGTTCATTAATACTCAGCCCCGCAGCCATGGCATGACCACCAAACTTACTAATTAAATGTGGGTGTAAGGTATTCAAACGCTCGAGTAGGTCACGCATGTGCAGCCCTTCAATCGAGCGGCAAGAGCCTTTAATTTCGCCATTATCACCACCAGCGAATATAACGGTGGGTCTGTGATACTTTTCTTTTAAGCGACCCGCTAAAATACCAATTACACCTTGATGCCAATCTTGCTGATATAAACAAATGGCATCTGGTACGGTATCACTACTAAATGCTAGGCGGTCGAGCACCGCTTGTGCCTCAGCTTGCATACCTTGCTCTATTTCGCGGCGCTCATGATTTAAGCTGTCGAGCTCGCCAGCGATACGCCTTGCTTGATTTAAATCAGCTGATAACAAACACGCTATCCCTAAGCTCATATCATCTAAGCGCCCTGCTGCGTTTAAGCGTGGTGCTAATGAAAAGCCAAAGTCACTGGCACTTAAGCGTGCAGCATTGCGATTTGCAACTTCAATTAATGCGATAATCCCTGGGCGGGTATTGCCACTGCGAATTCGTGCTAACCCTTGATGTACTAAAGTACGGTTATTCGCATCCAGCGCGACCACATCGGCCACAGTACCAAGCGCAACAATATCAAGTAATTCAGCTAAATTGGGGGGTTGTTGCTGCTCAAAGTGGCCTAAATCACGTAAAGCACTTCTCAGTGCGATCAGTAGATAAAATGCGACCCCAACACCTGCTATTGATTTAGATGGAAAATCGCAGTCGTGGCGATTTGGGTTAACGATGGCATCGGCATCGGGTAATTGCTCACCTTGTAAGTGGTGGTCAGTTACAAGTACTTTAATTCCTGCGGCTTTAACAATCTCAATACCTGCAATACATGAAATACCATTATCAACGGTGATCACTAAATCGGGTGCTATCGTGACTATTTGCTCAGCAAGCGCAGGGCTTAAGCCATACCCAAGGCTAAATCGGTCAGGAATAAGGTAATCTAAATGCGCAAAACCAAACATAGTCAGGCCGTGCATTAATGTTGCAGTACTGGTAGCACCATCAGCATCAAAATCACCCACAATAAGAATTTTACTTTGAGTTTGCAGCGCCCAAATCAATAGCTCAGTGGCTTTATCAATATCTTTAAACAGCCTAAAATCATGCAGTGTGGCTGCGCTATTATTTAATTCGTCGGCATGGCTTACTTGGCGAGTGGCGTAAATTTGTTTAATAACTGGGTGTAAATTACTAGGTAGGTGTGAGTCATCAACACATGGTCGAGCTTGAATTATTTTTTTCATGCAGCAGGCGATACTTTTAAGCTAGGAGTGCTAACAAAAAAAGGCCTAAAACGGCCTTTTTTAAACGTTTTATTCAATTATGAAGACTTGTTCGCTTCAAGTGCAGCACTAAGCGCTGCCGCAGGTTGGTAACCTGGGATCATGGTACCATCTTCTAAAATAATGGCTGGTGTGCCACTAATACCAAAACTCTGACCTAACTGATAGTGCTCCGCAACAGGTGCTGCACAACCTTGTATTACTTTAGTGTCAGCGCCTGCTTTGGCTTCAGTGAGTGCTTCTTGTTGATCTTTGGCACACCATACATTCATTAAATCAGCGTAACCAGAACCTTGTAAGCCACCGCGTGGGAATGCTAAATATTTAACAGTAATACCCGCTTCGAGTAAATCATCAAGCTCACGGTGTAATTTACGGCAATAACCACAGCTGATATCTGTAAAAACAGTAATACTGTGTTTTTCATTTGGCGCTTTGTAAACAATCATTGAGTTTTCGTATTCAGATAACCCCTCTTTACGAACACCGTTAAGAGCCTGTTCGGTTAAGTTACTACGATTGTTTAAGTCAATTAAGGTGCCCTGCATTAAATATTGGCCATCTGCACTTGCGTACAATACACCTTTATCGGTAATTAACTCTTTCAATCCAGCCACTGGGCTTGGATTAATATGCTTTACAGTAACGCCTAGCTCAGCAAACTTAGTCACAATTGGGTCATTGGCATCAGGTACGGCTAATACACCATTTGCAAACGCACTTAAACTGGTGCCTAACATTGCACCGGCTAATACTAACTTTTTCATATTGTTCTCTTATATCCTGATAATTCATCTTTACTATGACCGCTAATGCACTAAAAAAATTTCACTAAGCACGCGGGTGATGTTGCTGATGTACCGATTTTAATCGTTCATTCGCAACATGGGTATAAATTTGTGTCGTCGATAAATCGCTATGCCCTAACATCATTTGCACAACTCTAAGGTCTGCACCATGATTAAGTAAATGCGTTGCAAAAGCATGACGCAGCGTATGGGGCGATAAAGGCGACTCAACCGATGCCAAAATAGCATAGTGTTTGATCCGATGCCAAAAAGTTTGTCGTGTCATGCCCACGCCACGCTTAGAGGGAAACACAAAATCGGTGGCATGCTTGATCATTTGCCCGCGCCCTAGTTTTAAAAACTGCTCAAGCCAATGCATGGCTTCTTCGCCAAGTGGCACCAAACGCTCTTTATTGCCCTTGCCTTTAACAAACACAACAGATTGGCGCAGATTTATTTGCTCCATGCGTAAACCAACAAGCTCACTAACCCGCAGGCCCGTTGCATATAAAAGCTCTAACATGGCTTTATCGCGCAGTCCCATGGGCTCTTCAACATTAGGCGCTGCAAGTAATGCTTCAACTTCGTTTTCAGAAAGCGTTTTAGGTAACGTCTGCCCTGCTTTTGGCTGAGCAATATTCACCATAGGTGATTCACTCAGGTACTTTTCGCGAACTAAATATTGATAAAAGCGTTTTAACGCACTAATGCTACGCGCTGTGCTGCGCGGCTTTAAACCTAAATCAACCCGGTGCGCTAAATAACTTTCAATGTCTAAAGCGGATACCGTGAGTAAATCTTGCCCTTCTAAAAATAAACCGAACTTATCTAGATCACTTCGATATGCAGATAATGTGTTATCACTAACATGCTGCTCTAGATATAGGTTATCTAAAAACGACTCAAGATAGTCGCTATTGTTGATAAGCTCGTCTTGGTGTTCTGTAAGTGGGCTTAATGATTCATTTTTTGCAAACTTAGTCACAGTTATTCCATTTTAATCGAGGTATCAATTAGTAATACCTTACGGTAAACTTGAGCCTATCATATCAGGCAAACACACAGTGATAAATACGATGCAAATTGGTTTATTTTATGGCTCTACAACTTGTTATACGGAAATAGCAGCAGAAAAAATCCGCGATATTATTGGGCAAGACATTGTCAGTTTACATAACATCAAAGATGAGCCACTAAAAAATGCAGAGAATTACGACTTTATCATCTTTGGTATTTCAACGTGGGACTTTGGTGAATTACAAGAAGATTGGGAATCAATCTGGGATGACATCAAAGACGTCAACCTAACAGGAAAAACCATCGCCTTATTTGGCATGGGTGACCAGCAAGGCTACGGCCAATGGTTTCAAGATGCGCTAGGCATGCTACACGATGAAATTAGCAATCAAGAATTTACGTTACTCGGTTTATGGCCCAATGACGCCAGCTATGAGTTCGAAGCATCAAAAGCACTCACCACAGATAACACACATTTTGTTGGCCTAGCTCTTGATGAAGACAGTCAATACGAGCACAGTGATGAGCGAATTGCCAATTGGGTTGAGCAGATCATGAATGAATACAGCGATACTTTGTAATTACATTACGACGCACTAAGACTCGACATTTCATACTCGTGTCTTAGTGACGAGGGCAAAACACTCTATTTTAAGCTATATATAAACCACACACTTAATTCACTGACATTCAATGCCAACATTCACTTTCATTAATGCTGATAGGGTCGATTTTACAGACAACAAAGTAGAACCCTTTGCTGTAGCTGGCGAACAAACGAGCGACCGAAACGGCCACATATTTTACATTCCAACCTCAATGAAGCCTTTTATTGCAGAGGGAAAATTAGCGAAAGATCTATTTAATTTCACCAAACTAAATATCGCCAAGTATGATGATCAGACTCGGCAAACCTTACCAATATTGATTAAGCATCACGGCAATCTTTGCCAAATAGCTGGACTCACCATAAAACGCCAGTTCAACATAATTAATTACAGCAGCGCAGAGATAGACAAAACGAGAGCCCACAATGTGTTAATGCATTTAATGGCTCAACCTTATGTTGAACACATCAAGCTCGATGAAGTATTGCAACTGCATCAGTCATCACATTTTTAAGTAAAAGTCCTTACAGAGGGCAATATAGTCTTTGCTATACCCCCCCTCATCATTATGAATGATCAAGCTTTGCTGCTGATAGTTCACTTTTTGGTAGCCAAAACACATTAAGCTGCGCGTTGCAGGCTTGGTTTTTTTAGTTTGTACTGAACAATGTTGTTGTAAATAAAGCCCTTGTTCAGACGCTTCTGCTATAAATAACTGCGCCTCTGCGCTCGGTAAAATTAAGTTAAACAATGCTGCATCATGCGTTAAACGCTTAAATGCAGCAATTAACTGGCTAAAACTCAGGGCATCAGTATGGCGTGCCGTGTTTCGCCCTGCATCATCCCCTTTTAAGCTATTATTAAAATAAGGTGGATTACTGATCACCACATCAAATGGCGCATCGGCTTCAAATTCTTGGATACTTTGGTGATAAAGTGCAATATCGTGCCACGGGCTTTGTTTAATATTATGCTTTGCTTGCTGAAAAGCGGCCTCATCAATTTCGACAGCGGTCATAGTTAAATCAGCAGTTCGTTGTTTACACATCAATGCCAATAACCCTGTGCCCGTGCCTATATCTAGCGCTCTTTGACCACTTGTTATCTTTGCCCACGCTCCCAGTAAAATGCCATCAGTCGACACCTTCATAGCGCATTGGTCATGCTCGACTTTAAATTGTTTAAATACAAAACCTGACATTTTTTCACCTTTTCGTTCACCAACCGCAGTATAGCGCGTATAATTAACGTCAATTGTCCTCTATTTTTGACACTCTATGCAATTTTCTGATTTTGATATCGATAACAAGTTACTAAACGCCGTCGCTAAAATGGGTTATGAGACCCCAACCAGCATTCAGCAACAAGCTATTCCTGAAGCACTGCAAGGACGTGATATTTTAGCATCAGCGCCTACAGGCACAGGTAAAACAGCCGCATTTTTAATTCCAGCAATTCAATATTTACTGGATTTTCCACGCCGCGAACCTGGCTTTGCGCGAGTATTAATTATGACGCCAACCCGTGAACTTGCATATCAAATTCATGAGCAATGTGAGTTACTTGCCAAGCAAACACATTTAAAAATAGGCGTGGTTACAGGCGGCATTAATTACGGCACGCATAAAGAAATTTTTGAAAAAAATAACGATATCTTAATCGCCACTCCTGGGCGATTAATGGAATACTTAGAAACTGAAAACTTTCATGCTGAAAATGTCGAGATGCTTATTTTAGATGAAGCAGACCGCATGCTTGATATGGGTTTTCGTAAAGAAATGCTGCGCATTTGTGATGAAGCTAAAAACCGTCGTCAGTGTTTTCTATTCTCAGCAACACTTGAAGGCGACAGCGTAGAACAATTTGCAGAGCGAATTTTAAATGATCCGGCCCTGCTTGAAGCTGAGTCATCACGTAAAGAAAAAGCCAAAATTCATCAGTGGGTACATTTAGCCGATGACTATCATCACAAGCTTGAGCTATTAGTTAATACCTTAAATGGCCCTGATGTCAGTAAAGCAATTGTGTTTGTTAAAACTCGCGAGCGCCTTGAAACCCTCATTGGCGAGTTGACTAACAATGGCGTAAAAGCGGCCTGGTTACGTGGCGAAATGCCACAAGACAAACGCATGAAAGCAATGGAAAACTTCCACAGTGGCCGTACCAAGATTTTGGTTGCTACAGATGTGGCTGCTCGCGGTATTGATGTTGCTGATATTAGCCATGTTATTAACTTTGACATGCCACGTACCGCTGACGTATATGTGCACCGTATTGGTCGTACTGGTCGCGCAGGTAAAAAAGGCATCGCAATTTCATTAGTTGAAGCGCACGATGTGGCCGTTTTAGCTAAAGTTGAGCGTTACACTGAGCAAAAGCTTAAACGTCGTGTAATAAAAGGCATTGAGCCACAACATAAAGAAGCCAAAATGCCGGTCAAGAAACTAAAAGATCCAGCTAAAATTAAAGCCCGTAAAAAGGCTAAAGCAAAAGTGAAGAAAAAGAAGTAGCTTTTTATAAAACGATAAGCCGAGCCTCAATGAGCCTCGGCTTTTTTATCACTCCCAGCGTGCCCCGAACTCTACCCTAATCATCTCGAAAAAACCTAGCTCAAAGTTAGATCTGTATTACTTTTCACTTTTTATCAGTAAGCAGCACTATAAAAAGTTCTCATTAATAAAGAATTTTTTACTTATTTAGATGTAAAAAATACCTAGCTAACGAGTAAAACAACAAACACCTAACTTATTCCTTTTAATTTTCAACATGTTGAATATTGGAATGGTATTTGTAACTAAGAATACATCATTAACTAAGCAAGCTTGAGGGAAATCATGAACCGCTTCAAATTAACCGTATCACTTATATCGCTTTGTTGTGTTTTTTTACTTGCCTGTGCAACGCAAGTGAGTGCAGCGCCGAGTAGTATTATGGTCAGTAGCGCTTCAACTCAACCTACTTTACAACAGCTTACAGTTAATAAGCTGCTCACAAATCCGAATCTAAACCTCTCACAGCTAAACTTAACCGTGATAGGTAACAAAATTGAATTAAATGGTATCGCGAGAAACGGTTTTGAACGTGCCCTTGCGCAAAAATTTATAGAAAACACTCAAGGTATAGAGATCATAGAAAATAAAATGCTCGTTGAGCTAGAAGAATAAATACCGATTTTAAAGCATTACACTCCCCTTGTTGAGCGCCATTGGCGCTCTTTTTTTATACACGCCACTGCTTTTATTTACCCAAGGCTTGTTTTGCAAAAAGCTGCTTTATCGGTCCTAGGTTATCAACCATGCTCAAACCAACACCGCGTATTAACTTTTTAACTGGATGAGTGCCTGCAAATAACTCTTTTAACCCTTGCATCATTGCAATGTGTTTTTGTGCATCAAGCTTGCGAGTGCGTTCGTAATCACGCAAAGTGCGAGCACTGGCAAAATCGTCTTGTTGCTCACTGAGTAATTCAATCAAATAGCTGGCATCTTTAAGACCTAAATTCATCCCAAGCCCTGCGAGTGGGTGAATTGTATGTGCAGCATCGCCGATGAGCACAACTTTACCTGCAACCCATTGCTGGGCATAGCGCATTTTAAGTGGGAATGCGGCTCGTTGACTTTGTATCTCGCATAAACCACATTGACCATCCAGTGCAGCCATAACCGCTTTATTAAAATCAGCATCATCCATCGCTAATAGCGACTGACAATGCTCAGGGCTCGTTGACCAAACAATTGAATGCGCGTGTTTATCTGTCAGCGGTAAAAATGCTAATGGCCCTGTAGGTAAGAATACCTGGCGTGCAGTATTATTATGTGGCTCGGCGGTTTTTACCGTTGCGACAACGGCATTATGATCATAATCTTTAAACGTGATAGGTAAGTTAAACTGTTTTCGAATTGAAGAGTTAGCACCGTCCGCAGCCACCAAAAGCTTAGCAATAATTGGTTCACCTGATTCAAGAGTAACAAATACATCATTTTCACTTTGGTGGATTTGTTGATACCGCGTTTCAAACATCAGGGTCGCTTGACTGTGCTTTTCAAGCTCATTTATCAATGCATAGCGAATAATGTCATTTTCTACAATGTGACCTAGCTGAGGTAAATCAAGCTCATCGCTATTAAATGCTATTTTACCAAAGCTATCTTGGTCGCGAACATCCATATGTGTATACGCTCGCGCTCGCAGAGCAGTAATTTGTGGCCACACGTTAAGTGATTCAAATAACGCTTGGCTAGCAAGGCTTAAGGCACTAACGCGCAAGCCATAATCATCACCTGGTAATTGCTGTTTCGCAGCGGCATCAATGACAACGACACTAACGTTAGCTTTTGCTAAACCCAGTGCAAGTGTTAGCCCCACACACCCGCCACCAACAACGCATACTTGTGCTTGCTTCATAGTCGTTTACCTTGTTTTACTTGCCCCATTAATTGCTTTGCCAAAGGGGCTTTAAATGAAGAACATAAATCCATTGTAAATAAACCGCAGCTGCGGCCAAATGCTAAAACACGAGAAGTGTTTGAAAACAATCGAACCAGACTATCGGTCAGCGTCATAACAGTATTTATATCTTGGCTACGTAGCTGAGCATATTGGCGTACAAATGCATAACTACCAACGTCATACTCACCTTTAACTAAGTCACATAGCACTTGCACATCACGCAAACCTAAATTAAAGCCTTGCCCAGCAATGGGGTGAATAGCATGCCCTGCATTGCCAATTAATACTGTGCGATGGCTAAAAAGAGAATCTGCACGGCCATAAACTAGCGGGTAACTTGCACGCACACCAACTTTAGTAAATTGCCCTGCGCGATAGCCAAAGGCACATTGCAACGCCATAATAAATGCATCATCATCAAGTGCCATATGCTGCTTGATTTGCTCAGGTTCCATACACCAAACTAACGAATAACGGTTGTTACTCATTGGCAGTAATGCCATAGGCCCGTGCTCAGTAAAACGTTCAAACGCATGATTATGGTGACCACCAGCCACTTCAATGTTCGCAATGATTGCACCTTGTGAATAGGCTTCAGTGTTAAAGTTGATATTCGCTAACTGACGTGTTGGTGATTGTGCACCATCAGCAATAACCACAAGTTTTGCGTTTAGCTCAGCCCCCGACGACTTAAGCGTTAGCTGTGCTGAGTCTGCTTGGTAATTCAAACTCGCTACAGTATCAGGGCAAAACACTTTAACCACAGTATTCATTAGTTGGTTATGTAAAGAACGCCCAAATGGATTAACCTCAACTACATAACCCAAAGCGCTTTGCGCAAATTCATTGCAATCAATATGTGTTTTACCAAAATGACCGCGATCTGACACGCTAACTTGTTTAATAACAGCTGCAAACGAAGCTTGTGGGTCAAATATATTGGCCGTTTGTAAAAATTGCACCGACTGCTGGGCTAGTGCAATACTGCGATCATCAAAACTCGGGTGATAATCACTACTGGGTTGATTGGCTTCAATAACCGCGATAGATAAATCAGGTGCGCTACTGGCAAGACTTAACGCACAACTTGCCCCTGCTAAACCGCCACCGATAATTACAACATCAAACTGTTCTGCCACGCTCTACTCCTAGCGTTTAGTTAGCCTTTGGGTTCATAAGCGTTTCAATTTCACTGATAGTCTTAGGCACACTGGCGGTTAAGTTTTCATAGCCTTGCGCTGTAACTAACAGGTTATCTTCTATACGAATACCAATGCCTTTGAATTGCTCTGGTGCTTTAGCGTCAAGGCTAATATAAAGCCCTGGTTCAATGGTAAGCACCATACCAACTTCAAATGAGCGTTCTTTTTCATCTTGTTTGTAGTCACCAACATCGTGAACATCTAAACCAAGCCAATGACCAAGGCCGTGCATATAAAATGCCTTGCACGCTTGGCTAGCCAAAAGCTCGTGTAATTCACCTTGCAGAATACCTAAATCAATTAAGCCTTGAGTAAGTACGGTCATTGCGCGTTTATTTGCTTTTGAAAGGCAGCTACCAGGCTTAACTTCAGTGAATGCAGCTTCTTGGGCAGCTAATACAATATTATATAGCTGAGCCTGAGGCTCACTAAATTGACCATTTACAGGAAACGTACGCGTTATATCAGCGGCGTAGCCTTGTAGCTCACAACCCGAATCGATAAGCACTAAGTCACCATCATTTATTACATCGCTATTATCTGTGTAATGTAAAATATTGGCGTTATCGCCGCTACCAACGATGGTGCCATAGGCTGGGTGGCGTGCACCGTTCATCGCATAGTGATGATGTAGCTCAGCCTCTAATTGATACTCCGTCGCGCCCGGTTTAGCAAACTGCATAGCGCGAATATGACCGGCAGCACTAATTTCACATGCACTGCGCATAATATTGATTTCAGCGGGAGATTTAAACAAGCGCATTTCGTGGATTAAACCACGAATGTCTTTAATAGTATTAGGGGCTTTATAAGCGCGGTTACTACGTAAAGTGCCCAGTAATGACCACACTTTGTCATCAAACTTTGGATAACTACCTTGTGCATAAAATAAAATCTGCTGGCCGTTCACCAAATTCAATAATTGTTCAGTTAGTTCACTGAGTGCACATGTTTGGTCGAATAAATATTCTGTTTTCGCTTTTTCAAAACCTATACGGCGACCATGCCATATCTCAGCAAGCTTGTCTTTGTTTAAACAAAACAGTGTACAGGGCGTTTCACTGCTAGGGCTGAGAACTAATACAGCATCAGGTTCGTTAAACCCTGTTAAATAGAAAAAGTCGCTATCTTGGCGAAAAGCATAGTCAGTATCTCGGCTTCGTGTAACCTCACTCGCTGCTGGAATAATCGCTACACTGTTTGGCTCCATCATCGCGAGCAAACGCTCACGACGAGCTTTAAATTCAGCTTTTTCAATACACACTGTTGGCATAGTTAACCCTGCTTTGCTGTTTTTAGTGAAGTGTTTTTTTCGTGTCAGTGGTTTGCTCTTTGCCAAGCTCAGCAAAACATAACAATGCAGAAACTCGCACGTACTCAATTACTTCATGAAGCGCTTGAGCGTCCTCTTCAGTTTCATCAAACATGGTGTCTAGACGCGTAATTTCACTAAAATCACTGATCACTTCTTTCACATCAGCCGACAGTTTACCGTAATCTTTTTGTTTTAAACCAAAACCAAGCATAAAACCGGCAACCCAAGACACCAAACCATTCGCTTGATCTATTAAAGTTTCATCATCGCTTGGTAAAAATAAGTCAAACTGAAACTCTTCACCACTAAAGCTTTCAACAACCTGCTTATAAATAGTGGCAAAAAAGGTTTTTAGATCATTACTGAATGCTTGGCCATCATTAAACACATCGCTTAATAACGCTAAGTAATCTTTGGCTTCAATGTTCAAACCACATGCGAGTAAACCACTGATCACGCCGTGGGCTTCTGCTGGGGAAACAAAAATTTGGTTTTTTTCCAATAGGAGTTGGGCTTGTTGGTAATCTGGTAATTCGCTCATGATAATATCTTCACTGTGGGATTTAACTCAATGCTACCACTCGATAAATAGCAACTCCAATTAATTGTATGATTGAGGTCAAAAAGCAATCCGAAAAGTAAATAGCCAGTTACCAGCGTCGAAAAACCAAGCAAGCGATAGAAGTTTTTTCAATTTGGGGTGTAAGGTTTGGTTTATGTCTTATATACTAAAGGCGTTCCCTAGGTTGTTGGAGCTTGGTTAAGTCCCTGAGCCGATAAATTTTATGTTAGGGTTTCTGTTCGTCTACTATTGTGCAAGCTCGGCATGTACCGAGAAGCCTACGGTAAACCGCAGATCCCCGCCCTGAGACCTTATGGTTTCAGGACTAATACCGAGTACCGCATACTTGGGGAACACTTTCTTTACTCTAGCTAGTTATAATCACATTCGGGATTTTTAACGCTTTTTATTTAATTATAAAATCATTACATTAATTTATAATTTTTCCGTATACACCTGCATCACAAAATGTACCTTGTTTATAAATAGCTTTTTTAAGCAGACCTTCATGCTCAAAGCCTGATTTTTCAAGTACCTTGATTGATTGCGTATTCCCAGCAAACACAACAGCATGTAACCTAACTATATCAGTATTTAGCTGCACCTCATTAAACAGTGCGCTTAGTGCCTTAACGGCTATCCCTTTCCCCCAAAATTCTTTTGCTAGCCAATAACCAATTTCTGCTGATTTAGCGTATTCAAACTGTCCAGGTAGAGCGCCAATAGAGCCAGCTAATTGGCCATCCACCTCAATAGCACGGGTTATACCTACTTTACTACCCTCTTCAACCCACCAGCGGGCATCATTAATAGTGTAAGGGGATGGTATTTTAGGGGATAAAAACCGTTTTACATCGGGGTTATTTAAGTAGTTGACGAGTAAAGTTTTATCTTCTTGTTTGAAATTTCTTAAACGTAACATTGTATTCTTTATATTGGGTGAAAAACTTAAAGCTGGGCTTTATTACAATAGGTTGCTTTTTCAAAGTCATTTATGTTCATGGCAATATTTGCAACCTCTGGGAACTTATCATTAAGCATGGTAACCACGGCTTTGGACAATGCCGCTTTTTGCTCTGTAGTTCGCCCTTGCATAATATGGGTGAAGACATGAATAAATGGCTCTTGCTTATTTCCGACTAGGTAACTATCAAAGGGGTTAACTCTTACTTTTATGTCACCTTCAACAAATAAACCTGTACTATGAGCAACTTTGTGTATTGCTTTATTAATAGTCATTTCATCATGAACATCTAAAATAGAACTAGCGCAATCAATAACAAAGTGTGGCATTAAAAGCTCCTTTTTGGTTGTTTAAAATAAAGCTACTGGTGGTACTTACGTATCATCACTATTTTTCCATCTTCGACTTCAATAACATCCATAATAGTCTGGCTATATTCTATAGGCTGCTGGTTTTGCGGATGAATGCCTTTAGCATGATGACTATAACGAATTGCAAAACCTGAATTATTAAAAATAAATGTGTCGAGCAATTTGGCTTCATACTCAGTGTGGGCAGCTAAATAAAACGTCATGCCTTTGCGCATATTTTCTTTACCGTCAGGTGCGCGGGTATCATCAGGTTGGAAGGGAATATGTTGGTTACCTACATCATCACTTAATAACGCCAAAAAAGCTTCTAATTCTTTATGCGTTGCGTTTGGCGATTGCGTAGCGACCATCGTTGAGAAATATTGTTGTGCGAGCGTTTCGAGTTCTTTATTGGCAGCCGTAACACTGAGTGACATACACATTAAAACCACTGAAAATATAGCCGTTATTTTTTTCATTAGGTATTCCATTGTTTAAACTACCTACGCTATATAAACAACAAACAAATGAAATGTATAGCTTTATATTTTAATGCTGTATTTATAAAATCAATTCAGTGAGGTAAAAACTACCGCCAATATAAAGAAAATTAATGAAGGCTCTAACAAGCATTGGAAAGTGCGAAAACGATAACCTTAGCTTGAGGCTTAACACCACAAACACTCCCATCAAGCCAAACCAAGGCGTGAAGAAGAACAATAGTTTCCACTTTATTAGCATTACGGCTAAGTCATGTAATGCCCCACTGATTGCAAACGTGACGATCACAGCACACCAATGAGGCAAAAATGATGATGTAGGCTTCATCACATAGCGTGACAAATAGTAGCTCCAAATGGGGTTCCAATAGCGCCAAAATAAATAAAAAGATGGCGCACCAAAAGAACGTTTAAGCATGTTACTCATTGAGCCATTAGCACCTAAAGGTACGCCAGTACGCTTTTTTACATATTGAGTTAGCGTAATATGATTAGACATATAGACTCCTGGGTTGATTAGGTAGCACGTCAGCTATTGAATAAAATAGCCAATCACTTGCCATTGCTCGGCTGACTTTTTTAAAGTAATTGTTTCAGTCGACTCAGGCCTGTTTACAAAATCAGTATTAAATTGCAGTAACACATACTCACCTTTTGGTAACTGAGGCAACGAGTCAAACGTTTTGCGATTTACTTGCTCACGGGACTTTACATCACCTAGCGGTGTTCGAACTTCAGCTAATTTTGATACCCAAAGATCTTGGCTTACATTTTCTTTAAAGAATGCATCACTTTGCTGCCAACTCAATGAGTAATCGCCACTATCTACAACAGCTAACCACTGTTTAGCGACCGGTTGTTCTTCACTGGCTTGTAGGTTAAATGTAGCAAAAACCATAAAACAAAATAAAATACAGTGCTTTTTCATCATAACTCCTTGTTAAAAATTAGCAGCTCCAGCCTACTAAAGAGCTGTTAATTATAAAAGCATAATTTATGAACTTTGCTCTTGCTAACTCTACTCACATCCTACTTTTTACTTTATTGGTGGCAACACTGGTTGCAGGGTTCTCTGGCCAGAAGTGCTTGGGATATCGGCCTTTCATTTCTTTTTGCACTTCGCGGTAACTGGTTGCCCAAAAGTGAGCTAAATCTTGGGTCAACTGCAACGAACGTTTACCCGGCGATAATAATTCCATCAGTAACGGGAGCTTACCTTGAGCAAGTACCGGAGAGCTTGTCATACCATATACTTCTTGCATCCGCACACTGAGTTTTGCAGGGCCATCGAGTTGATATGCAATACGAATATTTGAACCGCTTGGAACAGTTAAGCGCAGTGGTAATAGTGACTTCAAAGCCGTTTTTTGTTGCCAATCAAAGCAATTTTGCAGGGCTTCAAAGTAGTTAAACTTTTTAAGCTGCTCAAGCGTTTTAATATCTTGAAGGTATACGCCAAGCCAAGTATCGGCTTGGTCAATAAGTGACTGCTCTGTTATAAGTGGGAATTGCTCAGGTAACAGTCTATAAGCCAAACTCATGCGAATAAGTAACTGCTGGGCATCGGGTTGCTCATTAAACAATGCAAAACCTTGCTTTTTAAATAAGCTTAGCCATGCTTTGGCACGCTCATTTTTATCAAGCTTTTGCTTACTTGGTTGACAGCTAAGGGTTATAGCACCGAGCTTAACTTCATCTTGATGAATAAAACGTGCTGCTTTTTCGTCAAACTCACAGCGAGTTAGCTCAGTAAATAAATGCGGTAAATATTCCTCAAGCGCAAATGGGCTCAACGCTGTTGCTGCAAATATCCGCCCACCTTTATGGCCGCCCATCGTTGCTATTGCTAGATATTCATCGTTGTGCCAATAATCGCTATTTAGTTCAGCGCCAGCGCCATTAGCGAGTAAGTAACCATTTCCTCTTTTTTTTGCAATGCGATCAGGATAAGCCAGCGCCACCAGCACGCTGAGGTACTCACTCTTTAGTTCGCTTTTATCATCGCTCACCTTTAAACGGTTTTGCCAATATTTAAGCTGCTGTTTAAATACGGGATGGGGTCGTTGTTGCATACTGTGCAAAGCAACATTAAGCTCAGCAGCGCAATTAACGCGGCTTTCTAATAAGGCGACCAAATAAATGGCTAAACGATAAATCCCCGCATTTTGTGTTTCAAGCTGCTGCGCTTTTAATAACATGTGTGCCAAGCGAATATCAGCACCAAACGTCAGCATTTTACTGCCTAAAGCACTCAGCTTTCCCTTATTATCAACCGCTTCTAACATTTGCAGTAAACTTAGCGCTTGGCTGCATTGCTGCTCAGTTGGCTTATCAAGCAAGGTTAACTCGTTTATATCAGCGCCCCACAGTTTGGCCTCGAGCATGAGCTGACTGATATCTGAGGTTAGAATCTCTGGGTTATCGTGGCTATTACGTCGCTCAAAGGTTTGTTTTGAACCCAACCTGTAAACCACGCCGGGCTCAATACGCCCAGCACGCCCTGCCCGTTGCACCGCAGATGAGCGAGAGATACTTTGTGTGGTGAGCTCTGTTACCCCAGTTTTTAAATTAAAGCTGGCAGCACGGCGTTTGCCACTATCAACAACAATGCGAATGCCTTCAATGGTCAAGCTGGTTTCAGCAACATTAGTGGTTAGCACGACTTTACGCTTCCCTTTATCTGCAGGTGCTATGGCTGCTTGTTGCTGATTTTTATCTTGCTCACCAAACAGTGTAAACACCTCACAATCTGCCGGTAAATCATTAAGCGCTTGTTGCACACGCACTATTTCACGTTGCCCTGGTAAAAACACCAGTGCGCTGCCGGTTTGCTCATTGAGTGCTTGTTTAATTATGCTGGGAATTTCTTCAAGCCAGCGGCTTTCATCTTTTATTGGAGTGTACACTTCATCAATTGGGAAGCTTCGTCCTTGCGATTGCACAACAGGGCAATCAAAAAAATCCACATACCGCTGCGTATCAAGTGTTGCCGACATAAGTAAAATTGTTAAATCGTCACGCAGTGTTGCTTGTGTTTCAAGTGCGAACGCCAAGGAAGTATCGGCGGCTATTGAACGCTCATGAAACTCATCAAATATCAGTAAATCAACATCACTTAGCTCTGGGTCATTTTGTAGCATGCGCGTAAGCATGCCCTCGGTCACGATCTCAAGGCGGGTATTAGCACTCACTTTACTTTCGCCGCGCACTCGTAAACCAACACTCTGCCCTACCGACTCGCTTTGGCAACTTGCAAGGTAACGAGCAATATTGCGCGCAGCTAAACGCCGTGGTTCAAGCATAACAATGCGTTTAAAGTGACCGTCACGCATTAAATTTAGTGGCAACCACGTTGACTTACCCGCACCAGGAGGTGCTTGCAGTAAGGTAATTGGATTAGCTTTTAATGTTGCAGTGAGTTGTTGATATATATCTTGAACCGGCAGCACGACAATTTTCTCTAAATGACTTTGCGCCATTGTAGCAAAAACTACAGCAAACGGTTTCTACTGTGAATTACAAGTCAGAAAAAATTACAAAAATGAGGTATATTTTTTAAAATATTTATAACTCCCAAACCTACTCAGCCGTAACAAGAATTCATAATAAACTGATAATTATGGATTAAATATTTTTATTTAGGGTTGGTATAAGCCTTGCTCCTTTAAAAGTGAAAGTAAATTCATTAACCACTATAAGGAGCTAATTATGAACAGTGATCGTATCGAAGGTAATTGGAAAGAACTTAAAGGTAAAGCGCAACAAAAATGGGGCGACTTAACCAATGACGACTTAGACAAAATCGAAGGTAGCCGTACTGAACTGGTTGGTAAAATCCAACAGAAATACGGTAAATCTAAAGAAGAAGCCGAGCGCGAAGTTAACGACTTTGAAAAAAGTCATTAATATATAACCGCTTAGCAAAAAACCGCCGTTTGGCGGTTTTTTTATTGTTACATATAACTTTTATTTAGTGCTCACAACGTCTTCAAATAATAACCACTAATCATCATATACCTCAAGCTAGTCTAGGGATGAGATGCACAGCCAATCACAGTTACTTTCAATACGTAACTGTAACAGCCATTTTTAAATGTATAACAGTGCTTACCACCGCGGTTCTGAAAACTTATATAAAAATTAAATAAAAAATTACAATATCGAAATATTAGTTTTAATATTTGTTTTCACTATCAAATGTCCCTTTTGTATATACTCTCGATAGTTATTAATCACGTTTTTGTCCCACGTTAAAACGTGTTCATTGGCTGATAATCCAACCCAAGCGTTGCGTTGATTTTCTTTAGCTAAATACAACCCACCATCCGCTAGCTCAACAACTTGCTCCCACGAAAACCCTTGCGGTGAATTTTTAACAAACGGATAATTTGCAAACCCTATCGAGCAGGTTATGGTAAGTTTTTCGCCGGATAATGAAACAAATGGATGTGCAGACACTTCTTGTCTAATTTGTTCAAACATTTTCGCCGAATCATGGTATTTATTTGAGCTAATAAATAAAAACTCTTCACCACCCCAACGTATTAACAAGTCTTCGCTAGTACGATACTTTTTTAAGATCGACGAAAACTGTTCTAATACCTGATCTCCCACATTATGCCCATAGGTATCATTAATTTTTTTAAAGTGATCGATATCAATAAGAGCAAAAACTAGATTAGATTGCTTTTCTAGCACGTTATTTATAGCATTGTATAGGTAATGCCTGTTATTTAATCCGGTAAGGCTATCTGTGAAACTTAATGCTTTTAGACGTTCATTACTTTTAGCAAGCTCAGCCGTTCGTTCATCAACTCGTTTCTGTAATTTCACCAAGTATCGTTGATTCTGCCAACGCCAATAGATAAAGCCCATTGCTCCAAAAAATAAAACAGCAGCTAAAATCCACTTTTGTTGCTCTAGTTTATGGTTTTCAAACAACTGCTGTTGCTGTAACAAACGCTGCTCTTTTAACGC
This sequence comes from Pseudoalteromonas mucoides, assembly GCF_049257175.1. Lineage (NCBI taxonomy): Bacteria > Pseudomonadati > Pseudomonadota > Gammaproteobacteria > Alteromonadales > Pseudoalteromonadaceae > Pseudoalteromonas > Pseudoalteromonas mucoides. The sequence goes on along the minus strand of NZ_JBMMUC010000005.1, from coordinate 225,091 downwards.
ATTATCTTTACTCAGCACTTTTAATTTTTGGTTTTGAATATCAAATTTATAATGGGCTTCAAGTTGCAATAACTTATTATTTCGGCGCTGAAGATTAAATGTTTTTTTGCTAAAGGTATGAAGAGCTAGATATTCATAAGCAAGTTTATACTGTTTTAGTTGCCTATAGGCCATTGCAACCAAATATTGTAATTGTGCCCGCTCTTCTAAAAAACGGGTATTAGGGTGTTGATTTAATTGTTTTACCGCTATTTTGGTAGCCTGCAAAAAATTACCTTTTTGCAGATTTAAATTTGCAAGCGCTAGGTAATATTGAAGTTTCATCTGCCCAGGAGCGCTATCAATATAAGACGAATCTACATTTTTCAATGCTGTATCTGCTGCAACGTCTTTTCCTAACTTTAATAAAATAGTTGCATGATTAACTGAAACATCAAAATGTATTTTAGCATTACTATTAACGAGCTTTAATGCATTTTCACTCGACTCTAATGCTTGATAATAGCTTCCCATAGCTAAATATATTTTACTTTGCCAAAGATACATAAGCGCAGTGTAGTCACTTTGTTCTTTCTCATAGAAATCAATAGCGTTTTGAAGGTATTCTAAAGCGGAACTAAATTTATCTAATTCTAGCTCTAAATTCGCCAGATGGAGATAAGCCCAAGCTATATAAATTTCATTATTATATGATTTCGCTAAAGATAAAGCTTGGTAATTTAACTTCAAACCTTGTTCGTAAGATCCATAGCGACGTTTTATTTTAGCTTCTAATAAGTAAGTTTCAATTTCTATATCATTGGATTTCTGTGAAACAGCTAAAGCTCTTAACTGCAGTAAATATTGCATGATAGAGAAGTTATCATCAGCTGCAATATCCTGTTTGAGTTTCTTATAATAAAACTCCAGCTTTTCTTGTGAGCCATCCTCTAACTCTTGCTCAGTTTGTGAATAAACAGAGCCACTAAAGAAAGACATTGCGATGATGAGGAATAAATAAACGTTAATCATTAATTTTAGGAGCTATCATTTGCTGGTTAATTATTTGCCAATCACTTGTCGCTTCATTAATAAAGCCTGATTGCTTCAAAGCTTTAGTAATTACTCCTCGGTGTCTTAATATTTTCAACCCTTTCTCCAATGCAGCAATTACTTTTTTACCTTCTGGGTGAGTTTTACTGACTATAAAATGGCGTGTATCTGGCAAGACAACTTTAACATTTTTAATAGGAGTAAAATGTTCACCTTTATAATTTAATTCAAGCCCTTCACCCACGCTAAAATTAATCATCATTGCGTCTACTATATGCGCATCAACCATAGCAAGCATATCTTCCCACTTACCAATATGGCTTATCATTGTGATCGGTGAATTACTTAATGCTAACCAGTCCACTCGCCACCGCGGATTCACAACAACCGTTAAGTCACTCAATTTTAAATTATCGGTCTCTGTTTCTTTTTTATTATTAACTGAAACAAATAAACCCGCTTGATATTCTCCAAGATTGATTATTGGTTCGCTAATATAAAGTGAGCCTTTAAAATCAAGTAATTCATCATGCCAAACAGTTCTTGCTAGTATTACACTTTTACCATCAATTATTGCATCAAATTCAGACGCACTCGCTTGGGGCTTAGAGCGAAATGTTATAGGTCGAGTTTCTCCGCCTAAGTAAAGTGCTTGCTGTAATAATATTCTTTCAATAATTTCTAGGTGAGTTCCGTTAGTTGTAGGATAAAAACTATCGACTTCCATTACCCCACGCCCATTTAAAAAAGAGAGATAACGCTCATCAAAATTTTCACTATCTACAACATCAATTACGAATGCTGATTCAGCTTTTACCCCATTAGAACACAAGAGTAACAAACATAGAAAACACCTCATAAACGATACCTTAAAAACAAAAAAGCCACCAAAACGAATCGTACTAGTAGCTTTTTATTATAGATTAAAAACTGTTAATTAGCTCTATTGTGGCTCATACCCCAAGTTGGGCGATAACCAACGCTCGGCTTCTTCTAAAGTCATATTGGTACGCTTGGCGTAATCTTCCACCTGATCCTTTTGCACTGCCGCTACTGCGTAGTACTTCGCTTCTGGGTGAGAGAAGTACCAACCTGATACCGCCGCGCCTGGCCACATGGCATAAGAGCTAGTGAGCTGCATACCAATGCGTTTTTCGGTATCAAGTAGCTGCCAGATTTTCTTTTTCTCGGTGTGCTCAGGGCAAGCTGGGTAACCTGGGGCTGGACGAATGCCTTGGTAGTTTTCACGAATAAGCTCATCGTTTGATAAGTTTTCATCGGGTGCAAAGCCCCAATATTCTTTACGAACTTGTTCATGTAAGTACTCAGCAAATGCTTCAGCGAGTCTATCGGCCACCGCTTTGACCATAATTTTATTATAGTCATCTTGTTTAGCGTCAAAGGCATCCGCTAGGTCGTCTTCTTCAAGGCCACCAGTAACCGCAAACGCACCGAAGTAATCAGGTGTGCCTTTTGGCGCGATGTAATCGGCTAAACAGTAGTTTGCAAAGTCGGTTTTTTCGGTTTGCTGACGTAAATGGCACGACGTGGTTAAAACCTCAGAGCGGCTTTCGTCGGTGTAGATTTCAATGTCATCGCCTACGCGGTTAGCAGGGAATAAACCAATGACTCCAAGCGGTTGCAAGCTGCCTGATTGTTCAAGCTCGTCGAGCATGTCGTTTGCGTCTTTAAATAAGCTTTGAGCCTGCTCGCCAACGACTTCATCAGTCATTATACGCGGGTATTTCCCCGCGATTGACCAGGTCATGAAATAAGGCGTCCAGTCGATGTATTTACGTAATGTCGCAATCGATACATTTTTAAACTCAGTCACACCCAGCTTTTTTGGCACCGGCGGTGTGTAGTTATCCCAATCAAGTTGGGCTGCGTTATCACGAGCACGTTGAATAGTCACCGGTTTTGAGCGCGGCTTTTTACGTGCTTGCTGCTCTCGTACTTTTACATATTCAGCTTTGGTTTTTTCTAAAAAGGCGGGTTTTAGCTCTTTTGATAACAAGTTTGAAACCACGCCTACGGCACGGCTAGCGTTATTTACGTATACCACACCTTTGTCATATTGTGGCTCAATTTTTACAGCTGTATGCGCTTTGGATGTTGTCGCACCACCAATTAATAACGGCAGTTCAAAACCACGGCGTGTCATCTCTTTAGCAACGTGTACCATTTCATCAAGTGACGGCGTAATAAGGCCAGAAAGCCCAATCACATCGGCTTTTTCATCAATGGCTGTTTGCAGTATTTTTTCTGCCGGTACCATTACACCTAAATCAATTACTTCGTAGTTATTACACTGCAGAACAACGCCCACAATGTTTTTACCAATGTCGTGTACGTCACCTTTTACCGTTGCCATGACTATTTTACCATTGGTAGCGCCTTCTTCTTTTTCAGCTTCAATGAATGGGTCAAGGTACGCCACAGCACGCTTCATTACTCGCGCTGATTTTACTACTTGCGGTAAAAACATTTTACCTGCGCCAAATAAATCACCTACCACGTTCATGCCATCCATTAATGGCCCTTCAATAACGTGAATGGGTTTATCGGCAGCCGCGCGGCACTCTTCGGTGTCTTCGTCGATGTATTCTGTAATACCTTTTACAAGCGCATGCTCAAGGCGTTTTTCAACAGGCCAAGTACGCCATTCTAAATCTTCAACACGTTCAGCTTGTGCCATACCTGAGAACTTAGGCGCAAGTTCTACTAAACGCTCACCGGCACCAGAGTCAGTATTTAAAATAACATCTTCAACGGCTTTACGTAGCTCATCTGGTATATCATCATAAACGGCAAGTTGCCCTGCGTTGACTATACCCATATCCATGCCCGCTTTTATAGCATGGTATAAAAACACCGAGTGAATCGCTTCACGAACAGGGTTATTACCTCGGAACGAAAATGATACATTAGACACCCCACCCGATACCTTACAGTACGGTAGGTTTTGTTTGATACGCCGAGTGCCTTCAATAAATTCAACAGCGTAGTTATCGTGCTCTTCAATACCTGTCGCAACAGCAAATATATTTGGGTCGAAAATAATATCTTCCGGTGGGAAGCCTATTTCATCAACTAAAATACGGTAGCTGCGCTCACATATTTCAAACTTACGATCTGCGGTGTCGGCTTGACCATCGGTATCAAATGCCATAACAACAGCTGCAGCGCCAAAGCGTTTAATAATTTTAGCTTGGCGTTTAAACGGCTCTTCGCCTTCTTTTAATGAGATTGAGTTAACAATCGCCTTGCCTTGAATACATTTTAAGCCCGCTTCGATCACTTCCCATTTAGAGGAATCAACCATGATAGGTACTTTAGAAATATCAGGCTCTGAGGCAATTAAGTTTAAAAACTTCACCATCGCGGCTTTTGAGTCCAGCATGGCTTCGTCCATGTTGATATCAATTACCTGTGCGCCATTTTCAACTTGTTCGCGGGCAACATTAAGGGCGGTTTCATAGTCTTCTTCCATGATCAATCGTTTGAACATGGCTGAGCCGGTTACATTGGTACGCTCACCGACGTTAGTAAATACTGCAATTTGTTGTGTCATGTCGGTTTCCTAATTTAAGTTACACGCTTCAAGGCCAGATAAGCGCATCCGCACTTCAAGCTCAGGTAATACACGAGGTTTAACCTCTTCAAGGCCTTTAGCAAACGCTTTAATATGAGCAGGCGTTGTACCACAGCAACCGCCAACAATATTAATAAAACCCGATTTGCCCCAATCAATGATCTCAACAGCCATTTCAGGCGCTTCTAAGTCGTATTCACCAAACTCATTCGGTAAACCCGCGTTAGGATGAACAGATACAAAAGTTTCGCAAACTCGAGACAACTCTTCAACGTATTGGCGTAATAAATCAGGGCCAAGTGCGCAGTTTAAGCCGATAGAAATAGGCTTAATATGGCGAATTGAATTATAAAACGCTTCGGTAGTTTGGCCTGAAAGCGTACGCCCTGATGCATCAGTAATAGTGCCTGAGATCATCACTGGTAATGTACGCCCTGCTTGTTCAAATGCTTCTTCAACAGCGAACGAGGCCGCTTTGGCGTTTAAGGTATCAAAAATCGTTTCAATCAAAATTAAATCAGCGCCGCCTTCCATTAAAGCAAGGGTAGATTCAACATAGGCCGTGACTAATTTATCAAAGGTGATATTACGATAACCTGGGTCATTTACATCAGGCGAGATTGAGCACGTTTTTGACGTTGGCCCAAGTACACCTGCCACATAACGTGGCTTTTCAGGGTTTTTAGCGGTAAATTCATCACAGATACTGCGTGCTAACTTGGCCGACTCTAAGTTTACCTCACGACTGATACTCGCCATGTCGTAATCTTCCATTGAGACAGTGGTCGAGTTAAAGGTGTTTGTTTCAATAATATCGGCACCTGCATTTAAAAAGCCTCGATGAATATCAGCAATTATTTTAGGCTGAGTCAGGCTTAGCAAGTCGTTATTGCCTTTAATTAATACATGCCAGTCTTTAAAGCGCTCACCACGGTAGTCTTCTTCTTCTAATTTATGCTCTTGGATCATGGTGCCCATAGCGCCGTCGAGGATTAAAATTCGCTGTTTTAGCGCCTCGGTTAGTTCTGCATGTTTATTCACTGTATTACTCGGCATAGTTGTTAGTCCTTACTGCTTGGCTAACGAGATTAATATCATAAGGTGTGGTTTGATACACATAGTAATTTAACCAATTCGAAAATAACAAAAAGGCATGGCTTTGCCAGGTTTTCGACGGCTCGTTATCTGGGTTGTTATCAGGAAAGTAATTTTCAGGCATAGCGGCGTCAGGCTTTTTTGCAAGGTCGCGTTGGTATTCACCTTTTAATGTGTCAGCATCGTACTCGGGATGACCTGTAATATACACCTGACTGCCTGATTTATTTTTAAGCAAGTAAGCACCTACTCGCTTAGAACCTGCCAATACAACTATATCTTCACAGGCGTTAATTTTTTCAATATCAATATGACCAAAACGAGAATGCGGCACTACAAAGGTGTCATCAAAACCACGTGTAAGCGCGGCATGTTCAAAGTAACAATGATGAGTAAATACACCACTGAGCTTCTTCGGTTTTAATTCGCGCTTTAACCCGTAGTGATGAAATAAACCAGCATGAGCCGCCCAACACGAAAACAAAGTTGATGTTACATGTTGCTCAGCCCAATCGAGTATCACTTTGAGCTCATCCCAATAAGCGACCTCGTCGTATTCTAAATGCGCAAGCGGTGCGCCGGTAACTAACATAGCATCGTAGTTGTTGTCTTTTACTTCTGAGAAATAACGGTAAAAGGTGTCTAGATGCTCTTCAGAATTACTGCTGCTACGGTGAGTATCTAAGCGTAAAAGCTCCACATTTACTTGCAGTGGTGAGTTTGCCAATAAGCGAATAAACTGTACTTCGGTTTCTACTTTATTCGGCATTAAGTTTAAGATGGCCAGCCGCATCGGGCGAATTTCTTGCGTTTTCGCACGGGTTTTTGGCATTACAAAGACATTTTCTTGACGTAGCTTTGCAATTGCAGGCAATTCATCTTTCACTGTAATAGGCATTCATTCACTCCAAGCATCATTTTAACCAATAGCTAATTATGAACGGTTAGCAGTAAATTTCAACCTCTAGATGTATAGATGTCTAAATGAATTTGGTATATCGCCTATTTACTTAAAAACACAGGGCTCACTTTGCTGATTCGTTGACTGTTTGGGCTATGAGACTCTACAATAAGCATCATAATTTTATTTATAATTCGAAGGCTTTTTCCATGGTTTTACCAGATAAGTTTATTTTCTCGATGAGTCGAGTATCGAAAGTAGTGCCACCTAAGCGCACTATTTTAAAAGATATCTCATTGCATTTTTTCCCTGGCGCAAAAATTGGTGTACTTGGCTTAAACGGCTCGGGTAAATCAAGCTTACTACGTATTATGGCTGGCGTTGATCAAGAGTTTGAAGGTGAAGCACATCCTCAACCGGGTATTAAAATTGGTTACTTACCGCAAGAGCCGGTACTCGATGAAAGCAAAACCGTGCGCGAAACCGTTGAAGAAGCGGTCAGTGAAGTTAAAAACGCATTAAGTCGTCTTGATGAAGTTTATAACGAATACGCTATGGAAGACGCTGATTTTGACGCACTAGCTAAAGAGCAAGGTCAACTTGAAGCGATCATTCAAGCCCATGACGGCCACAACATTGATAATGTATTAGAACGTGCTGCTGATGCACTTCGCCTGCCGCCTTGGGATGCTAAAGTTGAGGTTTTATCTGGTGGTGAACGTCGTCGTATCGCGATTTGTCGTTTATTATTAGAAAAACCAGATATGCTTATTCTTGATGAGCCTACTAACCACTTAGATGCTGAATCTGTTGCATGGCTTGAGCGCTTCTTACATGATTACGAAGGCACCGTTGTGGCAGTAACCCATGACCGTTACTTCCTAGATAACGTAGCGGGTTGGATTCTAGAGCTTGACCGTGGTGAAGGTATCCCATGGGAAGGTAACTACTCTTCTTGGCTTGAACAAAAAGACGCGCGTTTGCAACAAGAGCAGAAATCTGAAAAAGCCCGTCAAAAGTCAATTGCGCAAGAACTTGAATGGGTACGTTCAAACCCGAAGGGCCGTCAAGCTAAGTCTAAAGCACGTATGGCACAGTTTAGTGAGTTACAGCACTCTGATTACCAAAAACGTAACGAAACCAACGAGCTATTTATTCCACCTGGCCCGCGTTTAGGCGACCAAGTAATTGAAGTTAAAAACTTGAAGAAGAGCTTTGGCGACCGCGTACTCATTGATGACTTAAACTTCACAATGCCTAAGGGCGCTATTGTGGGTATTATCGGTGCCAATGGTGCGGGTAAATCAACTCTATTTAAAATGCTAAGTGGTGAAGAAAAACCAGATAGCGGCGATATCACCATTGGTGAAACTGTTGAGCTTGCAACGGTTGATCAGTTCCGTGGCAACATGGACGACAGCAATACGGTTTTCCAAGAAATTGCTGATGGCCAAGATGTGCTTAAAATTGGTAACTTTGAATTCCCAAGCCGTGCTTACGTAGGCCGCTTTAACTTTAAAGGTAATGACCAGCAAAAGTTTGTTAAAGACCTATCTGGTGGTGAGCGTAACCGTTTACATTTAGCTAAGTTATTAAAAGCTGGCGGCAATGTTATCTTACTGGATGAGCCAACCAATGACTTGGACGTGGAAACATTACGTGCCCTTGAGAATGCAATTTTAGAGTTCCCGGGTAATGTAATGTGTATCTCGCATGACCGTTGGTTCTTAGACCGTATTGCTACACACATTCTTGATTACCGTGATGAAGGCCAAATTAACTTCTTCGATGGTAACTACACCGAATACGAAGAATGGTTAAAGAAAACCCTCGGTGCAGCTGCAGCGCAGCCCAAGCGTATTAAATACAAGAAAATTGGTTAAAGTTCTATAGTAACCATATTTATAGCCCTGCATTTATGCGGGGCTTTTTATTTTTTGAAAGAAATATACCCGCCCCCCTTTCTAGTTAAGTATCTTCATACTAAAAATTAACCGCTATGAAATACTTATTCGCACTTTTTTTATTAAGCATAAGCTTATTTGGCTACGCAGCTGAGCTTGAGCAAAAACAGCTTCCTAAACTACCCGCGCTCACCTTAAAAATGGCAGACGGGAGTTCACTTAACACAAAAGATCTTTTAGGAAAGCCATATATTTTACACTTTTGGGCAACCTGGTGCCCATACTGCAAAAAGCTACAACCAGCGCTCGATCAAATCCACCAACAATATCAACAGTACGGCTTACAAGTTATAGGCGTGAGTTTTCGTGAAGATGAGGGAGCAGATCCTCAGCAATCTCTCATCAGTCGTGGTCATCATTTTAAAACCGCAATAAAAGCTGACTTAATCGCTCAACGGTTAGGAATTCGCGGCACCCCTACAACGCTATTTATTAATATGCATGGTCAAGTTGTGTGGCTAACCACAACATCAAACCCTAACAACGAAAAACTTAAAGCGAATGCCGCCAAACTTGTAAAATCGTGACTATAATTTACATAAATATAATCACTGAGGTTAATTATGGTTAATTATGGTTAATTATGGTTAATCGTCGTCAATATACTCGCGTGTTGTTTTCTACTCCCGCAACACTTTTAATAAACGAGCAAAGCTTTAGCTGTGAATTACTCGATGTATCACTCAATGGTGTATTGATTAGCCACCCCAATGGCTTAAAAGCTGACAAACATCAATCGGCTGAACTTGCCTTTACCTTGCCTGATAGCCAAGTAAGCATTGCTATGGCGGTTGAGATTAGCCATATTGAGCCCTTACATTTTGGTTTGCATTGTACCCATATAGATATTGACAGCATTACCCACTTAAAACGTTTGGTAGAGCTTAATTTAGGTGATGACGCGCTATTACACCGTGAACTCGCAATGCTTATCCACACTCCACAAAAATAGACTATCTGCTGTAACTTGATTACCATGGCGTAAATTATTAAAAATGCGCTGTTATGACTTTAAACCCACACTTGCCTCTGGTTTATCATCCAAATTACTCATTTAACTTTGATCCTAAACACCGCTTTGTGATGAGTAAATTTGCTAATTTATATCAGCACGTAAAACAGCTAGGGCTCGTTAATAACAATTTAACTCAACCAAGGCTCGGTAACCCAGATGATCTTGAACTCGTCCACTGCGCAAATTATTTAGACGACTTATGGCATAATAACCTCGAAGAAAAAGCCCTTAGACGCATTGGCCTACCTTGGTCAGAGCCACTTATAGCCCGTACTTTCACTGCACCACTTGGTACTTTAGAAACAGCACGCCTTGCGCTTAAAAATGGCCTCGCCTGCCACTTAGCTGGCGGCACTCATCATGCACATACAGACTTTGGTTCAGGGTTTTGTATGGTGAACGACCTTGCTTTTACAGCACAAACCCTTATACAAAACCGTGAAGTGACCAACGTGCTTATTTTTGATCTCGACGTACACCAAGGTGATGGCACCGCGGCAATGCTTACACACCAGCCTTATGCCTATACTTGCTCAATTCACTGCGAAAAGAACTTCCCATTTAGAAAATCCCCCAGCGATTTAGATATTGGTCTGGCAAATAACATGCAAGACGACGAATACCTTGGTGTAGTAGATGACACATTGCAATTTTTGCTTAAGCAGCTCAACCCCGATTTAGTACTTTATGATGCCGGTGTTGATATCTGGCAAGAAGACGGTTTAGGTAAACTCGACATAACCTGGCAAGGCATTGAAAAACGAGATAACTTGGTTTTAAAACGCTGTATTGAGCATAATACACCTGTCGCAACCGTGATTGGTGGCGGCTATGACCGAGATCATTTGCGTCTCGCTCAGCGCCATGCCATTGTTGTAGAGCAAGCAGCACGTTTCTAATCATGTTAGTACAAATTTAAGCTACACTTTAAATCTATAAATTAATTGAGGTTATTATGCGATTTTTATTTTTTATATTGCTGCTAGGACTAACAGCTGTAGCGTATTGCGAGGAAGAGGCAAAAGAGTTACCGCCTATAAACCCAGCTTATAATGCAGAGCATGCAATGGCACTGGTGAATCAAGGATCGCGTATTTTTGCCGTTAATCTCCCCACATACAAACAGCCTCATGACGTACAGGTAGTTTATAAAATTGATAACCCTGACGTTGCTTTTTTAAATGTTGTAAGAGGCGCTGAGCTAATAACAATCAAGCCTAAGCCATTTAACATTCAACGTTTAATGCGCGGTGAAGAAATTACAATAACCGCTGATGTGTATAACGGTGATTACCGCCGCGATGGCACTTTAGTATATGAAAATCGCACCATTGAAATGAGTGAACTACTCTATGCCCGCAAACTGAATGATTTAGCAGAGTCATCACAATGGCAAGAATATGATTTAATAACTTTAAAAGAAAATGAGCGCATTTATATTCATAAAATAAGTAAGGCTCCAAGCTATAATCACCTTATTTTTGTTGATCTTGCCAACGCATGCTTGCAGAAGTTTCGCACTTCTAAGCCTGTACCAAAAGAGAGCGAGTTAACCTATAAATTTATCAATTGCGGCACCTTAAAGCCATTGTATTTTGATAATGAAGATTTAAAGACAGAAAACTAACACATAAAGAGTAGAAAAAAGGCTCCTCGATCACTCAGAGCCTTTGTTAACTTTGGAATAAAATTGGTTTTAATTAAGTACAAATAATTGAGATGGTGCACTTTGGTAGTCAACCGCCATAGCAATGCTCAGTGCAGTAATATTAAGGACTGAAAAAGCAAACACTTGGCGTGCCCAACCGCTAATATCAATATTGCGTCGATAACCTCTAAGTGCCATTAATAGCCACCAAAAACTAGTTGTGCAAGCAACCGCTAAAAAAGCCATGCCGGTATAACCGCCAATGGTTAAGAGCATCACCACTAACGCATATATCGCTATATACAACACAATATGATGTTTAGCTTTATCAATCCCTTGCGCCACAGGTAACACTGGAATGCCAGCAGCTTGGTAATCTTTAAAGCGAAAAATAGCAATCGCATAAGAATGAGGCATTTGCCATAAGCTAAACATCACCAGTAAAATTAATGCGCCAACATCAAATTGTGCCGTTACGGCGCAATAGCCCACAACAGGTGGGACAGCGCCAGATAAACTCCCTACAAATGTGCCATACACTGAGCGACGCTTCATGTATAAGCTATAGACCCCCACATAAATCACATAACCAAATACAGCAAAAAAAACGGCAATCCAGTTAGTAAAAATCACGAGTAGAGCAAAACCAAATACACCAAGCACAGTAGCATGCAGTAAAGCTGCTTTAACTGACATTTCGCCTGTTACAGTCACTCTTGTTTTTGTACGCGCCATACGACTATCAATATCACGATCAATCACATTATTAATCGCACAGCCTGAAGCTACGACTAAAGATAAGCCTACTAATGTAGTAAGCATTAACCAGCCATCAATACTCCCTTGCGAAGCAAGTAAAAAACCACCAGCAACGGAGATCACATTCCCCATAATAATCCCAGGCTTAGTGACCTTTAAATAACGACGAAACATCAGCTAAATTCCTCTTAGTTACTTTGGGTGTTGACTTAGTACATCATCATGGCGTTTGATTCATAGATGATCCACACCGACAAACCCACCACCATAACGATGATCAAAGCACTAAAAATAAATGACAATGAACTCGCTTTGCCGTCTTCCGTTTTAAAATTAAGGTGTAAAAAATATTTTAAATGCACCCAAATTTGCACAATTGCCATCATCACGATACATGCAAAGGTGGTTGGCTTTGATAAACTACCGCTAAGCACCGCCCAAAATGGAATAATCGTGAGTATTATTGATAAGACAAAGCCAATTAAATAATCTTTAACGCTGCCATGTGTAGCTGCATTGTCGCTTTGTGTTTGTAGCTCGTTTAAAGCATGAGATTCACTATGGCTCATTACATTACCCCCATTAGATATACAACGGTGAAAACACAAATCCATACCACATCTAGAAAATGCCAAAACAAGCTGAGGCAACTTAAACGGGTAACGGTGGCAGACTTTAGACCCCGCCGTGATATTTCAATCATCATCGTTGCCATCCAAATTAAACCTGCCGTTACATGCAAGCCGTGTAAGCCAACTAATGAGAAGAACGCAGATAAAAAAGCACTCTGTTGTGGGCCATTACCATGAGAAATTAAATGATTAAACTCATAAATTTCCATACCAATAAATACAGCACCGAGAACAAATGTGACCGCTAACCACATTAAAGTGATAGCCTTTTTCTGTGCATGTGCAGAGATCATAGCAAAGCCAAAGGTGATACTACTTAAAAGTAATGCTGCGGTTTCAAGTGCTACAAAATCCAATTCAAAAATGTCTTTGCCTGACACACCACCAGCGGTATTCATATAAAGAACAGCATAAGTGGCAAAAAATGAGGCAAATAATAAGCAGTCCGTCATTAGATAGAGCCAAAAACCAAATACCGTATCGCCACCTGCATCATGGTGCTCATGTGTATGAGCTGCATTGCTAATGATATTCATATCTGTAGGAATAACACTCATGCACTGAACTCCTTACTTTGGTTAAACGTAGTTGCACTTTTATTGTGCGCATTTTCAATGTCTAGAATTTCGTCTGGCTGCACATAGTAATCAACATCACTGGTATAACAGCGTTTAAAAAATACCGCAGCTCCGGCAAGAACACCGACAATTGCCAACCACCAAATATGCCAAATCATGGCAAAACAAAACGTTGTAAAACAGGCACTCATCATGACCCCTGCAGAGGTATTTTTTGGCATGTGGATTGGCGCGTAGCTCGACTTTTGCTGATACGCTTGGCCTTTCTCTTTCATGTCTGTCCACGTATCTATGTCGTGAACATGTGGGATTGTTGCAAAGTTATAGTACTGTGGTGGTGATGAAGTAGACCACTCAAGCGTATGACCATTCCACGGGTCGCCTGTTGTATCTTCTAATGCTTCGCGGTTTTTAAAACTAACAAACAGCTGCACCACTTGAAATACGATGCCGAACATAATGATCACCGCTCCAACAAAGGCGATATATAACCAGATATTCCAATCAGGGTTGTCAGAGTGATTTAAACGTCGTGTCATTCCTAAAAAGCCAAGTACATATAAAGGCATAAATGCAACAAAGAAACCGACTAACCAGCACCAGAATGACGCTCTACCCCATCCTTCATGAAGTTTAAAGCCCATAGCTTTAGGAAACCAAAAAGCAAAACCTGCTAAGTAACCAAATACCGCCCCACCTATAATCGTGTTATGGAAATGTGCAATTAGAAACAAACTATTGTGTAAGACATAGTCAGCGCCAGGAATGGCAAGTAATACACCTGTCATACCACCTACTGTAAAGGTGACCATAAAACCTAGCGTCCATAGTACTGGCACGGTAAACCGTAATCGGCCACGGTAAATAGTAAATAGCCAATTAAATAACTTCACACCAGTGGGCACCGCAATCACCATAGTCATTACCCCAAAGAAGGCATTTACATTAGCGCTCGATCCCATCGTGAAAAAGTGATGTAGCCACACGATGAATCCCAAGATTGAGATAGCACCACTGGCATAAACCATGGATTTATACCCAAATAAACGCTTACCAGTAAAGGTAGAGATGACTTCGGAAAAAATACCAAAAGCAGGTAAAATCAATATATATACCTCAGGGTGACCCCAAGCCCAGAACAGGTTGATATACATCATGGCGTTACCGCCCGCTTCATTAGTAAAAAAATGAAAATCTAAATAGCGATCCAGTGTTAGCATAGTCAACACCGCCGTTAATATTGGGAATGACGCAGCGATTAAGATATTTGCCCAAGTACATGTCCAAGTAAAAATTGGCATTTGCATTAAACGCATACCTGGCGCGCGCATTTTAAATACTGTGACTAAGAAATTTACTGCTGTTAGCAGCGTGCCAATACCCGATATTTGTAATGCCCAAATATAATAATCGACACCGACCCCCGGGCTAAAGGACATCTCCGATAATGGCGGATAAGCCACCCAACCAGTTCTTGCAAACTCTCCACAAAATAGAGAAATATTAATTAATATTGCTCCACCTGCGGTTAACCAAAAACTTAAGTTATTTAAAAATGGAAAGGCCACATCACGCGCACCAATTTGCAAGGGCAAAATAATATTCATTAAACCAATCATAAATGGCATCGCCATAAAAATGATCATGATCACGCCGTGAGCTGTAAATATTTGATCGTAATGTTCTGGTGGTAAATAACCCGGTGCACCACTTGTCGCGAGCGCCAACTGTGCTCGCATCATAATGGCATCAGAAAAACCACGAAACAGCATAATAAGCGCAAGAATGATATACATTACACCTAAGCGTTTATGATCAATCGAGGTGATCCAATCGTGCCAAAGCACACTCCATTTTTTATATTTTGTAACCAATGCAGCAATTAATGCTGCTGCAATCACGACTACCGCCATTGTCACCATCAAGATGGGTTCATGAAACGGAATAGCATCTAATGTTAATTTTCCAAGTAACGACATAATTATTCCTCACCCTCACTGTGCATTGTGTGATTTGCATGGACGCTATGCTCAGGCATTGCTTTATGCTTCTTGTTCATATCACCATGCGCCTGCATATATTTCATAACGATGGTATGAAACAAGCCCTCTTCAACATCACTAAAATAGCTAACAGGATCATTTTCGCTAGGTTGTGCCAATGCATCGTAATCCGCTTTATAAAGTGTATTTTTTTGGCTTTTAACTTTGTTTACCCAAGTATCGAAGTCAGCTTGCGTTGGTGTCGCAATGGCATTGAATTTCATGCCAGTAAAACCCGCGCCACTATAGTTAGCAGAAAAACCTTTAAACGTGCCTGGTTCATTAGCGATTAAATGCAGTTTGGTTTCCATACCAGCCATAGAGTAAATTTGGCTACCCAGTTGCGGAATGAAAAAAGAATTCATGGTGCTTTGCGAAGTTATTTTATATTCCACAGGAACATTGGCAGGAAACACGAGTTCATTAACAGAGGCGATGCCTTGATCTGGGTAAATAAACAACCATTTCCAATTGAGCGAAACCACTTCTACCGTTAAGTGCTCACCTTTACCTTCTAACGGTTTATATGGGTCAAGCTCCTGAGTGGACTGCCAAGTAATAACGCCTAATATAATGACTATCACAATAGGAATAGCCCATACCGCCGCTTCAATTTTTGTAGAATGCGCCCATTTAGGAGCATATACTTCATGATCTTGCCCATCACGATATTTCCACGCAAAGTACAACGTCATAACTATTACTGGAATTACCACTATGAGCATTAATACAGTGGCAATGATAATTAGATTTTTTTCATCTATTCCGATTTGCCCTTTGGGATCAAGCACTCCACCTTTACAGCCGGTCAGTGCCAGCAAAAGTGTGCCTAGAGCAATATTACATAGGTTTCGATTTAACAAATGACTACCCTACAACTTACAGCCAAAATACGTTGCGATGCGTTCAAGCAATAAAGTTTGACGTAAAATGGTTATATAATTTGATGTGAGTTGCTTAGTTTTTACATAAACAACACTTTATATTTCTCAAACAGCTTTACAGCAAAACCAAAAGCTTGAATGAGTTAATTAGGGATGGTTGAATAACAGACACACTGCTGCTATCTATTTTGAGAATAAAACTTGTTATTGACTCAGCTAAATTAGATAGCATTCAACCGTTAAAGCGAGGGGGAGCGCGACAGCCATGAGCATGGCTTGTAATTTGAGACTTTAGTGTCTGGACAAATGAAAAGGTCGTTTTACGTAAAATAATACCTGCACGACGTGATGGAATATAATGAAATAGTAACCAACATAACCCAATAAGTAACTGAGACGATATTACAGGGTAAGCTAAAAAACTAAACACATTAACTAAAGATGACTCATAAACAGCCCCTTCGGTTAATAAGCTTTTAAACTCTATAGCATCTTCAATTGCACCGCTGGCAATCATAGATAAATTAAGCAGTAAGATTACAAATACTGATAAGAACTCTCGTCCAGCGAGTGTTGCACGCGCAGCCAATTGCCAACGACCTAACGTCGTTAATGTGCATGATGGCGGACATGTATTTAAACTCAAACGAATAAAGCCTTACTAAAAAATGTTGTTCGCATACTATATTTTTAATTATGTATGGATGATCTAAATCAATAAACTTTCAGTAAGTACTGAAAATTCGTTCAGAAGTATAACAAAATAAACATACGCTACAAGGAAAAAATAATAAGAAAAATATTTAGGTTATTGCATTTAGTAGTAAGTAATATTTAGGGGAGGAATATATACAGCAGATATAAAAACAGCCCAAGTTTTAAAAACTTGAGCCGCCTTTGACAACATCTTCACACACAATTATAAAGATTCGGTTTTAAGTGCAATCTTTACACTCTAAATTCATTGATGAAAACTTCGTTCATCTAACTGCGTGGCGGTTAAAATAAAAAGCAACTCAAGCCAAGTTAATCCCTAACTTGAGTCGTCTTTTTGACAACATCTTCACACACAATTATAAAGATTCGGTTTTAAGTGCAATCTGTACACTCTAAATTC